>JAUHYN010000006.1 GCA_030426505.1 bacterium
GGTTCTCGTAGCCGAAGCGGTTCGTCATGACGTGGAGACGACCGGCCCGCGCGGGACCGGTCGACCTCGTGAGCTCCGCGCGCGGATCAGCCGACCTTGCAGCCGCCCTGTTCCTTGCACTCGTTCTGGCCCTTGCACTCGTGCTTGCCTTCGACCTTGCAGCCGCCCTGGCCCTTGCACTCGTTGTGGCCCTTGCAGTCGTGCTTGACCGTGGCGCAGCCGCCCATGCCCTTGCACTCGTTCTTGCCGGCGCAGTCGTGCTTCCCCTCGACCGCGCAGCCGCCCTGACCCTTGCAGGAGTTCAGGCCCTTGCAGGCGTGCTTGGTGGGGGCGGCGGCGGTGACCGCGGCGCTGCTGCTGCCGGAGGCTTCGGCGCTCTCGGACGGGGCGGAGGAGGCGCCGTCGGCGGGCGGCTTGTTGGAGGCGCAAGCGAGGCCTCCCATCATCAGGCCGGAGATGGCGGCGGTCACGAACGGGTTCATCTTCTTCATGTGCATTCCTTCTGTAGGCCGTTACGGCACCCACGGTTACGCATTGGTCACCGGCCGTTACGAATTTTTCGACGTCAGACTACAGATCGGGCGCACGAGCAACCCCCCTCCCCGACGGGGAGGGGGGCCGTTCAGCCGAAGATGTCAGGGGGCGCGGTGGACTACCGCTTGAGGTTCACGGTCTCGACGAGGAGCTCGTCGGCCGTGGTGATCGTGCGGGACGTCGCCTGGTAGGCGCGCTGGTCGGTGATCAAGTTGACGAACTCGGTCGACAGATCGACGTTCGACGACTCGAGGGCCGAGCCTTGGAGCGAGCCGCGGCCGCCCGCACCGGCGAAGCCGATCGCCGGCTCGCCGCTGCTCGGCGTCTGCTGGAACAGCGTCCCTCCCATGCGGGTGAGGTTCGTCTCCGACGTGAAGCTCGCGAGCGCGACGCGACCGACGGTGCGGATGCGACCGTCGTTGTAGCGCGCGTCGATCGAGCCGTCCGTGTTGACCGCGACCTCGAGGAACTCGGCCGCGGCCGAGCCGTCCTGCGCGGCCGCGCGGACCGCGTAGCTCGCGTTCGGGTCGTGCGAGACGCCGGTCGAGCCCGTGAAGTCGAAGTTGATCGACTGGCCGGCGGTGGCGCCGAGGAAGTCGACCGGCGTGGTGGTCACGGCCGTCTGGTTCGAGAACGCGCCGGCCGCGGTGTTCACGGTGCCCGTCTCGATCGTCACCGGCGTGCCCGCCGTGCCGCCGACGGTCTGACCGCCGTCCACCTGCGCGTGGTACTCCCAGGACGTGAGGCTGCGCTTGATGAAGTAGACGTCGACGCGGTGACCGTTGCCGATCGAGTCGTACATGGTCATCGTCGTCTGGTCGCTGTACGTCGCCGGGTCGGTCGGATCGAACGCGGGCGCCGGAGCGACGGGCGTCGGGATCACCGCGTCCTGCGGGTTGCCATTGAACTGGATCTCCAGGTTCGCGGTCGTCGTCGCCACCGGCGGCAACAGGCCCGTGTTGAGCTGCAGGTCGCCGAGCGTCGGCAGGATGTTGCCGCGCGCGTCCGCCGGGTAGCCCTGGAGGCGCAGGTTGTCCGCGTTCACGAGGTACCCGTTGTTGTCGGTCGTGAACTGACCAGCGCGGGTGAAGAACTGTCCGTCCGTGCCGCCGACGCGGCCGCGGAGCGTGAAGAAGCCCTTGCCCGAGATCGCCATGTCGGTCGCGCGCGCGCTCCCGAGGATGGTGCCCTGGTGGAACAGCGAGTCGATCGACGCGACGCGGGAGCCCGCGCCGAGGTCGCCGACGCCGACGATGTTCTGGGTCAGGACGTCCTGGAAGATCGCCCGCGAGCTGCGGTGACCGACGGTGTTGATGTTCGCGATGTTGTCACTCGTGACGCTGAGCGAGCGCCCAGTCGACTGAATGCCCGACAACCCGGCATTCATCATCCTCGAGATGGTCATGGTTCGTTGAACTCCTCTTCAATCTGACGTCGCAATTCCGCGCGACGGGGTTTAGTCGAGCACCCGCACGATATTGGCGGGGTCGATTCTGAGATCGTTGGCCATGAGCTTCGCGGTGCCGTCCTCGTAGGTGACGCCGTCGATGCGCACGGTCGCGTAGGTCTTCGCCACGACGGGCTCTTCGTCGAGCGACGTCGTGACCACGCGATAGCTGTAGGTTCCGGCGGGGACGCGTGTACCGTTCGAGTCGAGGCCGTCCCACTCGACGGTCGACATGCCGGTCTCGTTGCGCGCCGCCATCGTGGCGACGGTCCGGCCCCGGTCGTCGACGACCTCGATGCTCGCGCGGGCAGCGAGGCGGGGCAGCTCGTAGTTGATCTGCACCGGGCCGCTCGCCTCGACGTCGATCTTGTCGCCTTCGAACACGGCGGTTCGACCGACGAGCTCGACCGTCTGACCCTGCAGGACGCCGGCCTGCGCGACGGCGAGCGAGTCGAGGCCGTCGTTGATCGACGTGAGCTGTTCGAGGTTCGAGAACGTCGCGAGCTGCGCGACGAAGTCGGCGCCCTCGAGGGGCTCGAGCGGGTTCTGGTTCGACAGCTGCGCGATGAGCAGCTGGAGGAACTGGTCCTTGCCGAGCTCCTGGTTGGAGGGCGCGCCCGCGAGTGAACTGGCGGCGTTAGCGCCGTTCAGGCCGTTGATTTCCATGGTTCGAGATCCTCTCGTCGAAGGCGCGTCGTTCCTGACGGGCCGAAGGCCGGGCGTCGATGGTCAGACCAGAGACGTCCAGCGGGAAGGCTTCCACGATCTCTTCGAGTTCGTGGCGGTGCCGCTCGAGCTCCGCTCGTGCGGCGTGGGTCGCCGCCACCAGGGCCACGTGGTGGTGGCCGCGGTGGTCGGGCGTGATCGTGAGTCGGACGGGCGCTCCGCGCTCGGCCGGCAGATCGATCGTGAAGCGGCGGTAGTTCGAACTGGCCTGGCGACGTGCGATCGCCTGCGCCTCTTCGAACAGTCGGTGCGCGCGCGCGACTTGCTCGGTCGGGCGCGCGGGGTCGCTGCGGAGCTGCGCGTCGACCCGCTCCGCGACGAACGCGGGCGTGTCCTCGCCGCGCGCCACGTCGAAGGGCTTCGTCGCGTCGTTCGGATCGAACGCGGCGTGCGGGCCCGGGTTCGGGTCGCGCGCGGGCGGGCCGTCCGACTGGCTCTGCGGATCGGCGGAGGCGTTCATCGAGGCGTCGACCGACTCGCGCTCCGAAGCGCTCGTCGACTCCGCGCGGTCCGCGGACTCGAGCGCTTCCGGCTCCGGCGCGTCGGCGAGCGGCTCGGCGTCCACCGGCTCCGCGGCGATCGGCGTGATAGGCGCGACCGTGGTCTTCGAGGTGAACGTCGCGTTCGGTGCGACGACCGCCTCGGGCGCGACGCGCGCGTCCGGCGTGGGGCGCGGGGTCGGCGCGGCCGCGGCGAATGTGGCGCTGGGCGTCGTCGTCGCGGTGAACCACGGCGCGTCGGCGCGGAGGGTCTTCGGCGCGTCGCGCTCGGAGCCCACGGCCGCCACGTCGGCACCGGGCGCGCTCGGGCGCGGGGCGCGAGGCGCCGGCGCGCTCGTGTCCTCGCGAGCGGCGCTGTCGGCCGAGTGCGTGTCGGCGCGGACGCCGCGCACGGTGCGATCCGAATGAGCGGCGTGCCCCGAACGAACCGCGTGTTCCGTACGGTTGGCGCGAACGGTTTCCTCGGCGCGAACGGCTTGCGCCGCGAACCCGCGTTGCGCCTCGGCGCCGCGGATCACCGGGGCTTCGCGAAGCGGAGCCTCGGCGTCGCGCGCGGCTCCCGTCGAGCGGTCGCCGCGTTCGGGCGCCTCACCGGAGGGCGCCTCGTCGACGTCGGTCGCCTCGGGCGCCGCGGCGTCGACGGAGGTGTCGCGCGCGGTCGCGCCCTCGCGGCGCTCCACGTCGTTCATCGTCGAAGCTTCGCGGTGCGCGGTGTCGCCGTCCGTACCGGCTGCGGCGGTGGGCGCGCGCGGCCCGTCAGCGTGTGCGACGCCGCGCGCCTTCACTTCGTGCTGCGCCGCGCCGTGATCGCGGCGGGCTCCCGCAGCGCGCGGGTTCGCGGGGGCCGACATTCGGCTCGGGGCCTCGTCGGACCCATCGTCCGGGTTCGTCGTCGCCACGACGTGGGCTGTCGTCCCGTCACGATTCGTGGCTCCGACCGGTGCGTCCGCGACCTCGGCACCGCGCGCGAGCGCGTCGCCCTCGCGGGGCGTGTCCGCGACCTCGGCGCCGCGCGCGTTCGCCTCGACCGGCACGTCCGCGCCGTGATCGGTGGCGCCGCGCGTCTCGGTGGCCGCGCGGTTCGTCGCAGCGACGTCGTGACTCGGGCGGGCGGCGCGGGGCGCCTCGGTGACGTCGGACTCGCGCGCGGGCGCGCTTTGGCCACGCGCGTCGGCGACCTCGTAGAGTCGCGTCGGCGCGACGTCGACATCATCGCCGTACGGGGCTGCGTTCGCCGCGGGCGCGTCGATGCGCGCGGCGTCCGCCGTCGCGCTCGGGACGCGCTCGGAGGTCGAGGCGCGGTTGGCCACGATCGGCGCTTCGTCCGCGGCACGCACGTCGGCGGAGCCGGTGTGGGGTTCGTTCGTCGGCGCGACGCGGGGCTCCGCGACCGGCGCTTCGACGTTCGCGCGCGCTCGCGGCGCTCGCACCGCGACCGGCACGACCGACGCGCCCTGCACGCGATCGCTCGGCTCTCCGCCGAGGGCGTCACGCGAAGACGCGGCGCTCGTCGGCGCAGCCCGCGGCGTGGGGGCGTTCGCCCGTGCGTCTTCGTGGCTCACGCGGTCGGCACCGAAGGTCGACTCCGCGGAGTTCGCCTCCGACGGCTCGACGATCTGCGCGACGAGCTCGGGCCCGTCGGCGAAGACGCGAGCCTCCGCCGCGGGGGATGGGGACGCCGCACGTGGGGAGGTGGCGTTCGCCGCGGCGGAGGTCGCTTCGGTCGGGGGTTCGGCGTGAACGTCGGTCTCCGGGCGCGCGTCGATGACGCGCCCGAGCGCGCGCTCGCGCTGGACCGTGATGCCCTCGTTGTGGAGGTAGCGCACCAGGCGCATCGCGGTGTCGTCACCCTCGGCGGGCGCGACGTCCACGCGACGCGCGCTCGAGGTCGACAGGTCGAGCGGCTCGTCTTCGGATGGGAGGTGCTCCGGCACGATGCGGGGCGTCAGTTGCCCGTTCCACTCGATGGACTGCTCGGACACCACGTCTTCGTCGTCGACGTCGAGGGTGCCCGTGGCATCGGGCGACTTCTCGGAGGCGGCGGGACCGGCGGCGGCGACCTCGGATTCGGTCGCGGCGAGGACGCTCGCGAACGACTCGTGCGTCGCCTTCGCCGAAGACTCACTCGGGCGAAGCCACGCGCTCGTCGTTTCCGTCGGCCGTCCTTCTGGTGTCCGCGTTATGTTCACGCTTCAAATAGAGTCGGCTGAGCTTCGCCGCTTTTGAGGGCTGGAGCAGAGAAAGAATGAGGGCCGCCTTGCGGGGCGGGAGACCCTCGAGGATCGACACCGCGGTGCCCTCCGAGAGGCTGTCGAGGTAGACCGCCGAACGCTCGGCGGACATCTTCGAAGTGATCTCGACGAGCCGCGCGAGCCGCGCGCTGAACAGGACTTCCTTCGCCGCGAGGATCGCCTTCTCCACGGCCTGGCGCTCTTCGATGACGCGCTCGAGCTTCGTGATCTTCGCGTCGAGGTCGGCCTCGGCGCGCCTGAGATCTTGGCGCGCAGCCGCCACTTCGGCGCGTTCTCGGGCCACGAGGTCACGCTCGCGCTGGATCGCCTCGAGAATGGCGCGGCTGTCCCCGCCCTCGACGGCGACCGCCTCGGCGGGCTCCGCCGCGGCGTCCGACGCCTCGGGCGTGGGGTTCGCGGCCAGGAATAGAGCGAACAGGAGCTCCGCAGTCGTCATCTCTTCTTGCCTCCGAAGATCGCGCCGAGCGCGCCCAGCGTCTTGTTCATCGATCGGTGCTCGTTCCTCGACTGTTGGAAGACCTCGCAGACGTGGGGGTACAGCTCCACCGTGCGGTCGACGGTCGGATCCGTTCCAGTTTGATACGCACCAACCTGGATCAGTTCGCGGATCTCTTCGTAGCCGGACAACACGGCGCGCGCCTGCGTGGCGAGCATCGCGTGGTGCGGCTCGATGACCTCGCTCGCCACACGGGAGAGTGAAGCCGGGACGTCGACCGCCGGGTAGCGACCGGACTCCGCGATCTTGCGCGCGAGGACGAGGTGGCCGTCGAGGATCGAGCGCGCGGCGTCCGCGATCGGCTCGGTCATGTCGTCGCCATCGACGAGCACGGTGTAGAACGCCGTCATCGTCCCGGGGCCCTCGGCGTTGCCGGCGCGCTCGAGGATCTTGGGGAGCATCGAGAACACCGACGGCGGGTAGCCGCGGGTCGTCGGAGGCTCGCCGGCCGACAGGCCGATCTCGCGGAGCGCGTGGGCGAGTCGAGTGAGCGAGTCCATCGCGAGCATCACGTGGCGCCCACGGTCGCGGAAGTATTCGGCGAGCGCCGTGGCGAGGACGGCCGCGCGCACGCGGAGGATCGGCGCGGCGTCACCGGTCGCGACGATCAGCACCGTCTTGGCGAGCCCCTCCGGACCGAGCTCGCGCTCGACGAACTCGCGCACCTCGCGTCCGCGCTCGCCGATGAGCGCGATGACGTTGACGTCCGACGTCCCGAACCGCGCGATCATCCCGAGGAGCGTGCTCTTGCCGACGCCCGGCCCCGCGAAGACGCCCATGCGCTGGCCGAGGCCTACGGTCGCCGTCGCGTCGATCACGGACACGCCGGTCTCGAGCGAGGTGTCGATCGTGAGGCGGGTCAGCGGGTTCGGCGCGGGGCGATAGAGCGGGACGAGGTGGGTGCCGCGGACCGGCGGTTTGTTGTCGAGCGGCGCGCCGAGTGGATCGACGATACGGCCGAGGAAGTCCTCGGAGAGGAGCTGCTGGTCCGCCGTCCCTTCCGGCTCGACGAGGTCGCCCGGGCCGATGCCGCGCGCCTCGCCGAACGGGGCGAGGATCGTGTCGGCGCCGCTGAAGCCGATGACCTCGCAGAGCAGATCGCGGCGGTTGTCGCGCCCGCGGACCCGGTAGATCGAACCCGTCTGCGCGCGCGGGAGCGTCGCTTCGAGGTTGCTCCCGCTGACGCGCGTGACGCGACCGCCGACGAGGACGTGGTCCTCCGAGAGGGCTCGGTCGATCGCTGCGAAGTCGAGGCCCATGTCACTCTCGCGCGACGGCCGGTTCGTCCGCCGCCATCCCGAGCTCGCGCAGCAGGGACTGCTCGACGCGGTTGAAGAGGGTGTCGACGCGCGCGTCCACGATCGCGGGGCCCCGTGAGAGCATCAAATCGCCGGGTTGCAGCGAGGGATCCTCGAGGACTTCGATCTGAGGGACGCCGAGGCTCGAGACGAGCTCGTCGATCTGGATCTTCAGGCCGCGCGCGGTCGAAGCGTCACAAGAGATACGGAGCGGGTCGTCACCCGAGGTGTGTTGCGCGGCGTACGTGACCGCCGCGGTCAGCGCCTCGCGATCCTCGGAGAGGGAGACGCGCACGATCTTCTCGGCGACCTGCAGCGCCAGGCGCACGGCCTCGCGCGACATCTTGGCTTCGGCGTTCGCGAGCGAGCGCTCGAGGTGCGCGATGGTCCCTTCGAAGCGCTCGAACATCTGCTCGGCGCCGCTCGCCGCGGCCATCTGGCCCTCGGCGAAGCCACGCTCGTAGGCGGCGTTGCGCTCCGCTTCGACGTCGACCTTCGGCGTCGGCGGCGGGGGCGGAGCGAGGGGCTCCGCGTTCGCGTCGCCGCCGCGCGCGCCGAGGACAGGCCGTCCGCGCCGTGACTCGCGGAACGTCGCGGGGGCGATGTCGCTCGGCTGCGTCCGGCGGACGAGCGTGACGACGTCGCGTCCGATCGCGCCGCCGCTCAGCAATCGCTTGTAGTTGGGGCCTGCCGTCACTTCGTATCCCTCAGACCAGCTCGTCGCTGCCCGCCTTGTTCACTTCGATCGCGCCGTTCTGCGCGAGGTTGAGCGCGACCCGGACGACCTCGCTCTGGGCCTTCTCGACCTCGCTGAGTCGAACGAGGCCGCGCTGCTCCATGTCGTCGGCGATCATCTCTGCGGCGCGCGCCGAGAGGTTGGAGAAGAAGTGGTCCTTGAGCTCGTCGCCGGCCGCCTTCAGGGCCATCACCAGCGTGTCGCGTTCGACCTCCTTGAGGAGCGTCTGGATGCCGCCGCCGTCCACGTAGATGAGATCGTCGAACACGAACATCAGCGACCGGACCTCTTCGGCGAGCTCCTCGTCCGCTTCCTGGACCTCGTTCATCAGAGTCTGCTCACGCGACTTCTCGAGGTTGTTCATGATGTCGGCCACGAGGTGGATGCCTCCGACCTTCTGCGTGAGGCCCTTGCCCATGCGCGCGATCTCGGAGACGAGCGCCTGCTCGAGGAGGTCGACGACCTCCGGGCTCACCTGGTCGATCTTCGCGAGGCGACGGATGACGTCGGGCTGCAGCTGCTCCGGCAGCAGTCCGAGCACCTCGGCGCCGCGCTCGGGCGGGAGGTGCGCGAGGATCAGCGCGACGGTCTGCGGGTGCTCCTTGCGGATCAGCGAGGAGATCGTCCGAGTGTCGAGCTCGGCGAGCGTGTCGTTGAGGCCTGTCGTCGCGTCGCCGAGGTACTCCCGCGCGCGCTGCGCGCCGAGGCTCTCGGTCGCGAGACGAGCGATGAACGCGGCGCCCGACTTGAGCTTCGGGTTGATCGCGTGCAGCTCGTCGATGAACTGCCCGAGGCACGCCTCGACCTGATCCGAGGTGAACGAGCTGACGTGACGGGTCGCGTTCGCGAGGAGCTTCATCTCGCGTCGCGTGAAGTCCTTGAAGATCTCCTGGCAGACCTCGTCACCCAGGTGGAGGAACACGACCGCGGCCTTCTCGGCGCCGGTGAAATCCATGCTCATGTCGACCTCGTACCCATCACGGACAGCCACTCCTTCATGACCTGGGAGGTCGCTTGGAGGTTGGCGGTCGCGAGGCGTCTCACTTCTTCCTTGATCGGCACCTGACCCAAGGTCTCAGTAGCTTTTTCTGCGGCCTCCTTCTCTTCTGCCTCGATTCGAGCCTTCTCTTCCTCCGCGAGCCGCTTCTCTTCCGCGGCGCGGAGCTTCCGCGCCTTCTCGGTGCGGAACATCGCGAAGGCGACCAGCGCGAACCCGACGAAGACGACCGCCGAGAACGGGATCCACGGAGGGACCGACTCGTAGCTCAGCTTGTCGGACGGGGCGAGCGCGAGGGCCTCGGTGTCGAGCGACGGCCGGTTGAACGGCGCGTAGAGCACCTCCACCTGGTCGCCACGGACCGGGTCGAAGCCGACCGCCTTCTTCACGATCTCGGCGAGCGCGCGCTCGCTGGGGATGGGGGCCGCGCGACGCGCCTTCACTTCGACGTCGACCGGAGCTTCCTTCGTCTCGCCGTCCTCGGCGGGCGGCTCGTCGGAGGGGGGCTCCATGACGTGCGAGTCGATGACGACCGCGACGGAGAGGCGCTCGATCGTCCCCATCGGGCGCGACGACTCGGTCACCTTCCGCGGGACGGCGTAGTCCGTCTCGTGGATGCTGTTCTCGTTCTTGGTGCGCGACGAGGGGCCGTCCGGGTCTCCGGCGGGGCGCTGCGGAGCGTTCCCACCGACGCCCGCGGCGCGCGCCGGCCCGCGGTCCTCCGTGCTCGCGTTGTCCGTGCTCTTGCGCTCGTGGCGGACGACCGCGTTGTCCGGGTCGAACTCTTCGGAGCGCTGCTCGACGCGGCTCATGTCCATACGCGCGGAGACGCGCGCGACGACGCGGCCGTAGCCGACGATCGGCTCGAGGAGCTGGACGATGCGCGCCTCGTACAGGGACTCCTGTTCCTGACGGAGCGCGAGCGTGCGGGAGGCGAGGGCGGTCGCTGCGTCGCCGGTCGCGAGGCCGACGCGCCGCCCCAGGGTGTCGACCACGACGACCTTCTCGGGCGCGAGGCCGTTCACGGCGTGGGCGACGGAGTCCTGAATGGAGGCCGCGAGCTCCTTCGTGAAGCCGAAGCCCTTCTCGAGCTCGATGACGACGGTCGCCTTCGGCTCGCGCGTGTTGTGCTCGAGGATCGACGGCTTCGACTCCGCGATGTTCACGCGCGCGCGCTTCACCGGCTCGAGCGACATCAGCTGCATCTCGATGCTCCGCTGGCGCGCGACGAGCTGCTGCAGGTGTTCCTTGCTCGCCGTCATGAACCCGCCGCCTTCGCCGAACACCGGCTCGTACGGATCCGCGGTCTCGTCGACGAAGACCTTGTCCTTGGCGAGCCCGATGCGGACCTCGGAGAGCCGCTCGCGAGGGACCGCGACGATCTGGCCCCCGGCCTCCTTCTTCAGCTCGTACGGGATGCCCTTCGCGTCGAGCGCCTCGGTGATCGCCGAGACCTCGCGGATGCCGAGGGGCTGACTGTTGAGCGCGGCCCAGTTGTGCGTCGGGCTGGTCGTCGCGAACAGCAGTCCGAAGAGGACGAGCGCGCCGACGCCGGTCGCGACCGTCGCGCGTGCCACGGAGGGCGCGTCTTTCCACCAGTTCTTGAGGGTCTCGAGGAAGTTCATGGCTCAGTGGCTCACATGTTCATGTTCATGATTTCGCGATACGCATCGATCGCCTTGTTCCGCACTTGGACCATGAAGCGGAACTTGAGGTCGGCCTTCGTCATCGCGATCATTGCTTGGTGCGGCTCGGCGTCACCGACGAGCGACGCTGCCGCCGTCGCGTCGGCCTCCGCGAGGGAGCCGCGTACGGCGCCCACCGACTCCTCGAGCACCTTCGCGAAGTCGGTGGTCTGGGTGGCCTCGCTCGATTTCTCGCGCGCGATGCGCGGGCCTTCGAAGACGCTGCCTCGGATGTCGGGGAGCTTGTCCATCACAGACCTCGACCGATGTTGAACGCGCGCTGCGCCATCTCACGCACCGCGCCCAGGACGGACAGGTTCGCCTGGTAGGAGCGCATGGTCGTGATCATGTCGACCATCTCCTCGACCGGCGTGATGTTCGGGTAGGCGACGTAGCCTTCCTCGTTGGCGTGCGGGTGCGACGGGTCGTGGACCATGCGCGGGGGCGCCATGTCCTCGCGCACGTCGTCGACCTGTACGGAGTCGACGAGCTTGCCCGCGTCGTCGCGGAGCAAACGGCCGAAGTCGTCGCGCGCCGGCTCGGCGGTGAGGACGACGTCGCGGCGCCGGTACCCGACCTCGCCGTTCGGCGCGGTCGTCTGCGCGTTCGCGAGGTTTCCGGAGACGACGTCGAGGCGCGTACGCTGCGACGACAGAGCGCGGCCCGCGAGTTCGAGGGCCTTGAAAACGGAGAGTGCCATGACTACCGACCTCCTTCGTCGATGCTGTAGCGGAGCAGCGCGAGCCGGCGGTTGACGACCTCGGTCGCGAGCTCGTGGAACACGCGATTCGAAGTCATCCTCACGACCTCCTGGTCGAGATCGACGCGGTTACCGTCGATGCCGGGCTCTACGTCCGTGCGGTACTGCTCATCCGGTGCGCGCGAGGCCGGGGCGCCCTCCGGGCGCTCCAACTCCCGCGCGAGGTACGTCGAGAACTCGACGTCCTTCGGGGTGTAGTCCGGCGTGTCGACGTTCGCGATGTTCGTCGACAGCGCCCGGTGACGCTGGGACGACAGGTCGAGCGCACGCTCGAGCCAGGGTCCCAGCTTGTCCGTCCCGATCTTCATCCCGCGAGCTCCGCGTTCGTGGCGCGCGTCGCCGACAGGTTGAAGTACGAGAGGCGACGCTTGAGCGCCGGGTCGAGCGAGCAGCCGTCGGAGTCCGACTCCTGGACGACGACGACGCGCGGGATCCGGTCGTGACGGAGGCGCCCGTGGAGGCGGCTCTCGTCGAGCGCTTCGAGGATCCGCTGCAAGCTGACCTGCAGCTCACGCGGCCACGCCTCGACGCGGAACAACGCCCACGTCCCGAGCGCCTTCTCGTTCGGCTCCTGCTGCTCGTCGAGGACGGTGCGGAACAGGTTCTCGGCGTCCTCGGGCGAGTGGCAGTTGTGCATCGGCAGGTCTGCGCGACGCCCGAGGCTGTGCAGCTGACCGACGAGGTCGTGGCAGACCCGCTCGCTGCCGCGGAGCAGCACCGGCGAGTCCGACAGCGCGACGCCACGGAGCGCCGGCTCGAGCTCTTCGAGGTTCGGCTCGGGCGCGACGCCCATGAGCGAACCGTTGATGCGCAGCGCGACCGCGTTCGAGGTCTTCTTGATCTTCTTCAAAGTCATCACTCCTTGATTTCTTCCAGGCTCTCGGAGGCGGCGATCACTTCGCCGTACCTCTTCCAGACCGACTCATCGCCTTCCTGGGCGGTGGCTTTTCCGAGCTCGAGCCCTCGCTGCTTCGCGAGGACGCGGATGCGGTCGGTCAAAAGCGCTCCACCATCGAACGTCTCGATACGTTTCAAGAGTTGGGCCATCTCTTCAGAGCTGCATTCACGGAGGCAGGCTGACGCCACGTCGACGGTCAGCGCGCCGACACCGCGCGTGGGTGTCGGAGATCCGTCGAGCCACGCGAGGAGCGACTTCGCGGCGTCGGAAAAGCGCCCCGCGATGAGCAACGCGCGCGTCCTGAGCGCGCGGCCCGCCTGCATCGGGTCTCCCGGGGGCGTCACGGATTCGACAGCGTCGAGGTGCGCGAGCGCGACCGACGCGCGGTCGTCGAGCAACGCGCGTGCGGCCGCGAGGTGCCGGCCCCGCCACGCATCGACGGAGTCGCTGTGTTGCTCGAGGAAGTACCCGATGGAGACGTCGGCGCGGAACGTGTCCTCGGCGACGAGATAGCTCTCGATGAGCTCGATGAGGACTTCGCGTTCGTCCTCCTCGTCGAGCCCGCGCTTGAGGTGGACGAGGAGGTCGGCCCAGTAGCCGCCGTCGACGTTCATCTCGCGGTGCGCGCGGGAGATCTGGACGAGCGTGGGGGCGTCGAGCGCCGCGCGGACCTCTCCGACCGGCCCCTCCATCAGCTCGATGATCGTGGGCCACTCGTGGGCGCGGGAGAGGCGCTCGATCCAGCGGTGCGCGATTTCGCGGGTCGCCTCGAGGTACGCGGTGTCCACCGCCCACGCCTGGACCGTGTCGTTCTTCTCGTCGCGCGCGGCCGCGAGGACCTGGAGCGCCTTCGCGTCGTCGCCGAGCGCGCTGTACACGAAGGCGAGGGCGTAGCTCGCCTCGTAGCGCACGGCCGGACAGCCCCCGTGCTCGGCGATCTCGGCGACCCGACCCTCGAGCGTCGCGTGCTTCGCGCGCGGCCCGTTGCGGAGGAGTCGACGTAGCTCGAGGCGCTCCTTGGTGCAGGCGTCCCCGGCGCGGGCGCGCTGGTACTGGCGTTGGGTCGCGGAGTGCGGGCGGCGGTTCTGAAGCGTCAGGTCGCCCAGGCGCAGGTGGATGTCCGCCTCGAGCTGCGGGTCCTTCACCTTCTTCATGGCGGTGCGGAAGCGCTTCTCGGCGTCTTCGAAGTCGCCCATCGCGATCTTCACCTCGCCGGAGAGCATCCACGATTTGGTCGCGGTGTCCCCGTCGCCGGCGTTGGACTCCGTGAGGCGCTCGGCGAGCTGCGCGGCTTCGATGAAGCGGCCCGCGTGGATCTGCAACTCGAGGAGCGCGAGCGTGGCGTGCCCGCGGAGCTGGCTGTCCGAAGTGTCGCGCATGATGGCGCTCAGGAGGGCCTCCGCTTCGTCGTGGCGGTCGGTGCGCTCGTAGATGCCCGCGAGGATCAGCGCGGAGTAGGGCGCGAGGCGCTCGACTGCGAAGACGTCGCTCGAGCTGAGGAAGGCCTCGGCCTCCGGCGCCATGTCGCGGTGGACGAGGAGCCGCGCCACGACGATGCCGGTGTACGCGTAGGCGGGGAGGTTGAGCGTCCACGGAGCCTCGAAGCGGAACCGGAACGCCCAGCGCTCGAACGTATCGACCGGCTTGCCCTCGGCGAGGAACTGCGCGGCTTCGACCGCGCGCTTGAAGTGGGCGCACTGGACCTCGTCGATCGGCTTCTTGCAGGGGTGTCGGGCGGGCGGCGGGGGCAGCAGGTAGCCGTGGATGTTGGATGCGCCGAGCCCCGCCACGCGGCCGATCACTTCGGTGGGCTTCGGGCGGGCGGCGCTCGACTGCGGCGTGAACTGGATGCGGAGCGCGCGCGGCTTCTTGCCCCAGCCGAGCTTCGGTTCGACCGTCGCGTCCCGGAGGAACAGCGCGAAGGTGATGGTGTGCCCGTAGATGCCGCGGCGCTCGATCTTCGAGCACCAGGGCCCGATCTGCTGCCTCAGCGTCGCCTCGACGCCCTCGGGGGGACGATCGATCTCGAGGAGCGCGACGGGGTCACCGACGGCGTAGTGGATGCGCGCGTTGGTGTCGTCGGCGACGCGGACGACGATGACCTGGCGGGCGTCCTCCGCCCGAGCGTCGACGGAGGACAGCGTGAAGGCGAAGAGGGCGCCGGTGAGGAGCGCGAGGTACGGGAGACGGAACAACACGCTTCGCTACGTTGCGAAGCGGATGCCAACTCAATCGTCGTCGTCCCCGTCGATGTCGTCGTCGGTGATGTCGAGTTTGTGACAGCGCTCGATGAGCGTGGTGCGCTTCATCTGGAGCTCCCGGGCGGTCTTCGACTTGTTGCCCTTGTTCCGCCGGAGGGCGCGCACGATGACGCCGCGCATGTAGCCGTTCACGGCGTCCTCGAGGCTCTGGCCGTCGAGGTCGAGCGCGAACGCGGGGCCGGAGGGCGTCGGTTCGGGGCCGTCGCCGTCGGCTTCGTGGCCGGAGCGCACGAGCGGGACCGCGCCCATCGCGGGCACGTCGCACGTGCTGCGCGAGACGTGGACCTCGAGGTCCTCGGGTGTGATCGGGCGGTCCTTCTCGGCGAAGACCGCGAAGCGCTCGATCAGGTTGCGGAGCTCGCGGATGTTCCCGGGCCACTCGTAGCGCTGGAGCATCGTGATCGCCTCCGGCGTGAACTCCGGGACGTGGTCCTCGCAGAGGTTCCGGAAGTGCTCGAGGAGCAGCGGGACGTCCTCGGGGCGGTTCTTCAGCGGCGGGATCTCCAGCGTGACCTGCAGCCGGAAGTAGAGGTCCTTGCGGAAGTTCCCGCTCGCGACCTCCGCTTCGAGGTCGCGGTTCGTGGCCGTGATGAAGCGGACGTCGGCGCGCTGCTCGGTGGTCGTGCCGAGGCGCGTGAACGTCTTCTCCTGGAGGACGTGGAGCAACTTGGCTTGCAGCTCGGGTTTGAGCTCGCCGATCTCGTCGAGGAAGAGCGTGCCGCCCGCCGTGTCCTCGAGGACGCCGGCCTTGTCCTCGGCGCCCGTATACGCGCCCTTCACGGTGCCGAAGAGGCGCGCCTCGAGGAGCGTCTCGGGTATCGCGGCGCAGTTGAGCGCGTGGAACTTGCCGGGGCGACTCGACAGGCGCGCGATCTCCTTGGCGACCTCGGTCTTGCCGGTCCCGGTCTCGCCCGTGAGGAGTACGGTGGAGTTGCTGTTCGCGACCTTCTGCAGGAGCTCGTTGAAGGGCTCGAGCCACCGCTTGGAGCCCACGAGGCGCGACTCGGCGACGGCCTGCGGCCGGCGCTTGTTCGTGTTCTGGTTGAAGGCGACCTGCACGGCCGCGCGGACTTCGATGTTGTCGAGCGGCTTCGTGATGAAGTCCGACGCGCCCTCTTTCATCGCCTTCACGGCGGAGCCGATGTTGCCGTACGCCGTGATCATGACGACCGGGATCGGCGTGGGGCGGCTGCGCGCGTAGCGCAGGACGTCGAGGCCGTCGACCTCGGGCATGAGCAGGTCGCAGACGATGACGTCGAAGGGCTCGCTGTTGATGAGATCGATCGCGTCGGCGCCGCCGTTGACGGTCGTCGGCGCGTATCCGTTCAGGCGGAGGTCACGCGAAAGCGTGCGGCAGATCGGGTCTTCGTCGTCGACGATCAGGACGCGGATCTGCTCCTGGGGGCTCGAGCCTTCGATGGCGGACAGCATGGCAGAGGTCATTTGTAAGGACACCTGTGCATCGACACAATGCCCCGACGTTTGAGCGTATTCGTCGGGATTTCGACGGGGGGTGTCGGACGCAGCATGTGCGCATTGCGTCCATCGTCGAGGCTTTGACACTCGCGACCGTCGGGGGGCGTCGGCCAGCCGACGATCGTCTCGTTTCAGGCCACGAACCGGCCCGCGATACGCTGGCACGCCGGATGCTTTGGGTGGGCCACGAGTCATGGCCAACCCAGCACCCGAAGCCACGGAAGAGGCGCCCAAGAGCAAGAAGAAGCTGCTCGTCATCGGGATCCTCGCCCTCAACGTCGTCGTCCTCGGCGCACTCGCCGCGTTCGTCCTCCTCGGCTCCTCGTCGGAGGCGTCCGCCGAGGCGCCCGCCGAGACGAAGCCCGCAGAGGCCGCGAAGAAGGCCCCTGAGGAGGCGGAGGCCGAGGAGGCCGATGACAACACGGCGACGCCCGACCTGCCCAAGGGCCCGAACTCGGCCCTCGGCCCGACCGAGGCGGTCGGCAAGTTCACCATCAACCTCGCGGACCGCGCAACGACGCGCTACCTGCGGGTGGTCATCAATGTCGAGGTCTCGGCACAGGCGACCGCCGACGAGGTGAAGATGCGCAACCCGCAGCTTCGCCACATCACCATCGCGTACCTGTCGAGTCTCAAATTGGGCGACACCCAGGGACCGGGGGCGCTCGACAAGATTCGCCGCGCGCTCGAGCAGCGCTTCAACCACGTCCTGACCACCGGAACGGTGCGCCAGGTCTACTTCACCGATTTCGTGACCCAGTAGGTGCCCTGTGGACAATGTGCTCTCCCAGAACGAGGTCAACGCGCTGCTCAACGCCGTGCGCTCCGGCAACGTCGCGACCGAGCCGGACCCCGACGAGCAGGCGAATGCGAGCAAGGGCGCTCGTGGTTACGACCTCACGAGCAACGACCGCATCGTCCGCGGCCGGATGCCCACGCTGGACATCCTCAACCAGCGCCTCGCGCGTCTGATGCGCCAGTCGCTGTTCAACATGTTCCGCAAGACCGTCGAGGTCACGCACGAGCGGACCGAGCTGATCAAGTACAACGAGTTCATCGACACGGTGTCGGTGCCGGCGTGCCTGAACGTCTTCCGGATGCCGCCGCTGAAGAACACCTGCCTCGTCGCGGTGGACGCGCCGCTCATGTTCGGGCTCGTGGACCACGTGTTCGGTGGGAGCGGGCACTGGTACCGCGTCGAGGGGCGTGAGTACTCGTCGATCGAACTCAAGCTCATCGAGCAGGTCGTGACGCTCGTACTCAAGGACCTCGAGGGGGCTTGGGAGCCCGTCCTCGCGATTCAGTGTGAGTACCTGCGCACGGAAGTGAACCCGCAGTTCGCCGCCATCGCGGCGCCGACGGACGTCACCGTTCACATTCGCTTCGTGGTCGAGATCGAAGGCAACACCCGCGGGAGCATCTCGTTGGTGATTCCGTACCACGTGATCGAACCCATTCGCCGTGCGCTGAGCTCGGCGCTCCAGACGGAGCGTGCCGACGAGAACAGCGCGTGGCGTCGCCAGATCATCGCCGTGATCCTCAGCCTCGACGTCGAATTCACGGCTCTGTTGGGCACCGGACACATTCGGCTCGGTGACCTGATGGCGATGAGTGTCGGAGACACCATTCGCCTCAACGTCGACAGTCAGGAACCCGTCCCGTGCCTCGTGGAAGACGTCCCGAAGGTCTCCGCGTGGCCGGTGATGAGTCGCGGAAAGCTCGCCGTCGAGCTCGTTCAACCCGTTCGCGTCGTCGATAGCGGTCGCAACGCGAGTGCCTCGGAGATCCCCAATGAGTGAACAGAACCACCCCGTCATGGAAGACGCGACCCCGTCGGTCAACGAAGACCTCTCGAACCTCGACCGCATCATGGACGTGCCGCTGGTCGTCTCCGTGGAGCTCGGCCGCACGAGCGTCCAGATCGGTGACCTGCTGCAGCTGGCGCAGGGCTCGATCGTGGAGCTGACCAAGCTCGCCGGCGAGCCGCTCGACGTCCTCGTCCACGGCAAACTCGTCGCGCGCGGCGAGGCCGTCGTCATCAACGATCAGTTCGGCGTCCGACTCACCGACATCGTGAGCCACTCCGAGCGCATCGAATCCCTGGGAGCCGATTGAAATGAAGACCCAACTCATCACGCTCGCCCTCGTCGCGACGCCCGTCGTCGCCTTCGCCGCGCCCGACGTGCCGCGCGATCACGCGGCCGTGGCGGACCTCCTCGCCCGTGGGCGGGAGAAGGCGCCCGAGGCCGACGCTGCCGCCCCCGAGGCTTCGGCGGCGCCCAAGGTGGAAGAGACCAACCCGATGGGGCCCATCACCTCCATGTTCGGGATCGCATTCGGAGTCGCCGGCCTGATGGTGGCCGGCGCATTCGTCATGAAGCGGCTGAAGTCGAAAGGGATGTTCGACGCCGCGAACAACGAGCTTCGGCTCGAAGAGTCGCTGTGGGTGGGTAGAGGTCAGCGGCTCTTGCTCGTGTCCGTCGGTGAGCGACGGGTCCTGCTCGGTGTGACGGGCGCGGGCTTCGAGGGACTGGCGGTGCTCGACCAGGAGGTCGGGCCCGCCGGTGGTCTGCTGTCGGAGGCCAGGGAGAGCGGTCCGCTCTCGGTGCCGCCGACGCCGGCGCCTCGCCGCGAGCCGGACGCGCGTCGCACGTTCGCGCAGGTCCTGAACGACGACGTCGCGTTCAAGCCGTCGCCGTCCGACCGCCGTCGAATCATCCAACGCCTCAACACTCTCTAGGAGCACTCACCATGGATGTCATGATGCAGGAGCTGAGCTCCGCGACGCCGATCCGCGTCGTCATGATTCTCACGGCGCTCACGCTGCTGCCGGGGATCGTAATCTCGATGACCGCCTTCCTGCGGATCGTGCTCGTGATGGGCTTCCTCCGGAACGCACTCGGTCTGCAGTCGATGCCGCCGAACCAGGTGATCATCGGCCTGTCGCTGTTCCTCACGTGGTTCGTCATGGGCGACGTCGCGACGCGCATCCACCAGGACGCGCTGACGCCGTACCTCGAGGGGCGCGTGACCGAGGTGCAGATGCTCGAGGACGCGGGCAAGCCGCTCCGCGCCTTCATGCTGCGTCAGACGCGCGAGAAGGACCTCGGGCTGATGCTGAACCTCGGGCGCGTGGGCAAGGTCGAGTCGCTCGACGACATCCCGCTGCGGGTCGTGGTGCCGGCGTTCATCGTGAGCGAGCTGCGCACGGCGTTCGCGATCGGGTTCCTGTTGTTCATCCCGTTCCTGGTCATCGACTTGTCGACGGCGGCGCTCTTGAACGCGCTCGGCATGATCATGCTACCGCCGCCGGCGATTTCGCTCCCGTTCAAGCTGCTCATCTTCGTCGTCGCCGACGGGTGGGCGTTGATAGTGGGTTCGATGGTCAAGAGTTTCGCGGTCTAGGAGAAATCAGGTGAATCAGACGCTCATCATCGAAGTCCTCGTTCAGTCGATGCTCATGGGGGGCTCCGTGGTCCTCCCCATCATGCTGGTGGGTTTGACCGTGGGTATCACCGTGGGCGCGATTCAGGCCGCGACTCAGGTTCAGGAGCAGACGCTGACGTTCGTCCCGAAGGTCATCGCCGTCGGCGCCACCGCCTGGTGGCTGATGCCAGTGGCGCTCGATCGCTACACCGTCATCTTCCGGCAGGTCATCGAGAGCATCGCGGAGGTCGTCGTCCTCTGATGGACACGCTGTTCCAGCGGGCCGAGATCACCGTCGCGATGGTGCTCGCCTTCATCCGGCTCGGCGCGTTCTTCTTCGTCGCGCCGTTTCCGGGCGTCCGTGCGCCCGGCGTGGCGCGCATCGTCCTCGCGGGCGGGATGGCGTGGGCCTTCTCGGCGCGCCTGCAGCCCGTCGCGGAGAGCGAGCTCATCGCCTGCATCATCTTCGAGGTCGTGTTCGGCCTCGCGATGGGGTTCTCGGTTCAGCTCGTGGTCCACGCGTTCTCGCTGGGCGGGGAAGCGGCCGGCACGCAAATGGGCCTCGGGACGCCGTCCTACGCCACGCCCCTCGAGTCCAGCGTCACCGTGCTCGGCTCCCTCTACACCATGACCGCGCTCGCCGTGTTCGCGCTCGGTGACGGCCCGTCGCTGATGTTCGCGTTCCTCGCGCGGATGCTGGAGGTGATCCCGCCGGGCGTGATGACGGCGGCGGTCGACGGCCAGGCGGTGACGATCGAAGCCGGGCGCGAGCTGCTGTCGCTCGGTCTCCGCGCGGGGGCGCCGGTGGTGTCGGCGGTCTTCGCAGCGCAGATCGTCCTCGCGATCATCGCGCGCGCGGTGCCCAACCTGAACATGCTCGTCGAGGGCCCCACGCTCACCATCGGGACGGGCGTCGTGGGCCTGATCGCTTCCGTACAGACCTTCCGGCCGCTGGTCGACGAAGGCTTCTCCGACCGGCTCGAAGACATCGCCCGGTGGGTGACCCTCTGAGGACGACCGAATGGCCGATGAGAGTCAGGGCGGCGAACGCACCGAAGAGGCCACTCCTCGAAAAAAGGAGCGGGCCCGCAAAGAAGGGCAAGTCGCGAAGTCCCAAGAGGTCTCGATCGCGGTGACGATGCTCCTCCTCGCGGGACTCCTCACGTGGGTCTTCCCGGCCGTCGCTCGCGACGCCGTCGCGATGTTCCGCCACGGGCTCTCCCTCGAGGGCGACGAGATCATGATCTTCCGCGCGAACTCGGTGGTTCGGATGCGAGAGGGCGCGCGGGCGATCTTCGACCTGGTGTCCCCCGTGGCGTTCCCGGCGTTGCTCCTCGGAGTCGCCGCCAACGTCGCGCAGGTGGGTTTCCAGATCAATATGGAGGTGTTCGCGCTCAAGTGGGACCGCCTGGATCCGGTGGCTGGCCTCAAGCGAATCTTCGGCGTCGAGCTCCCGGTCCAACTCATCAAGTCGATGTTCAAGGGGATGGGTATCGTACTCATCGCCTTGCTCGCGCTCCGCGGCGAACCCACCACGCTGTTCCGAATGGCTTACCTCCCGGTGCCGATGGTCGCGGACGAGCTCGGTCGCGTTGCGTACGTCGTCGTGGTGCGGGTCGCGGCCGCGATGGCGGTCATCGCCGGCCTCGATCTGCTCTGGACGCGCTATCGCCACGAGGAGCGCCTCAAGATGTCCAAGCAAGAGGTCAAGGACGAGATGAAAGAGTCCGAGGGCGATCCGCAGGTCAAGGCGCGCCGCCGCGCGATGGCCGCCGCGCTGAGGAAGCGCTCGCTCGAAGCCGCCGTGAAGACCGCGACGGTCGTGACCGTGAACCCGACCCACTACGCGGTCGCGCTGCGGTACAAGCCGGGCGTCGACAGCGCGCCGGTCGTGGTCGCGAAGGGTATCGACTTCAAGGCGCTCCGCATCCGCGAGCTGGCCGAGAAGCACGAGATCCCGGTCAAGGAAGACATCCCGCTGACGCGTGCGCTGCACGCCGCGGTCAAGGAAGGCGACGCGATCCCGCTGGAGCTGTACCAGGCCGTCGCCAACCTGCTGAAGGTGATTCGGAGCATTCAGCAGCAGGTCCCGAAGAACTGACGAGGAGACGATAGATGAGAGCTGCCGTGATGAAGGGCCTGCCGGCCCGCGCGTTCACCGCCGAGACGATCGTAGGCTCGGCTTTCCTGGGGATCGTCGCGCTGTTGATCATCCCCGTGCCCTCGTTCCTCTTGGATCTGCTGCTCGCGGTGAGCATCGCGATCAGCGCGGTCGTGTTCCTGACGTCGCTCTTCTCCGAGCGCCCGACGGACTTCTCGATCTTCCCGACGCTGCTGCTGGTCTCGACCCTGCTGCGGCTGTCGCTGAACATCGCGTCCACGCGCCTGATCCTCTCCAGCGGTCACCAAGGGGCGTCCGCGGCGGGGCAGGTCATCCAAGCGTTCTCGAGCTTCGTGGTGGGCGGTGACCTCGCGGTCGGCGTCATCGTGTTCCTCGCCCTCGTGGTCATCAACTTCGTCGTGATCACGAAGGGCGCGGGGCGCATCGCCGAGGTGAGCGCGCGCTTCACCCTCGACGCGATGGCCGGAAAGCAGATGGCGATCGACAACGAGCTCTCTGCGGGCGCGATCGACGAGGTCGAGGCGAAGAAGCGCCGCGCCGCCGTCCAGCAGGAGTCGGACTTCTACGCGACCATGGATGGTGCGAATAAGTTCATCCGCGGCGACGCGATCGCCGGACTCATCATCACGGCGATCAACCTCGTGGGTGGGTTGTTCATCGGCGTCATCAATCACCAGCTCCCGATCATGGACGCGGCGAGCAAGTACTCCACGCTGACCATCGGCGACGGCCTGGTCTCCCAGATGCCGGCCCTCGTGGTCTCCACCGCGGCCGGTATCGCGATGTCCCGCGCGAGCGCCAAGACCGAGTTCGGTCGCGAGCTCGTCCGTCAGATGTTGGGGATGCGCGCCGTCCTGGGGGTCTCCGCGGCGTTCATGCTCCTCATCGGCTTCCTCCCCGGCCTGCCGCTGTTCCCGTTCGCAGTGCTCGCGGGCGGGCTGATCTTCGCGGCCTTCCGTCAGGACGAGATCGCCGCCAAGCCCGAGGAGGCCGAGAAGGTCGAAGAGGCTCCGCCGCCCGAGAAGACGGAGCGCGAGGAGCAGGCCGAAGCGCTGCGCGTGGAGGCGATCAAGGTGGACGTGGGCTTCGGGCTCATCCCGATGGCGGATGCAACGCGGAACGGACCGCTCCCCGAGAAGATCAAGAACCTGCGGCGTCACCTCTCGCAGACGCTGGGTGTCATCGTGCCGAAGGTGCGGATCGCCGACAACATGAACCTCGATCAACACGAGTACGCGATCAGCCTGTCCGGATCCGAGGTGGCGCGCGGCAAACTCATGCCCGGTCGCCTCTTCGCGATGGATATGTCCGGGACCCTGAAGATCGACGACGCCATCGAAGCCAGGGACCCCGTGTTCGGAACGCCCGCGCTGTGGATTCAGCCGGGCGCGAAGCGCCGCGCGGAAGCGATGGGCGCGATGGTCGTCGAGCCGGAGTCGGTCGTGACCACGCACCTCAGCGAAGTGCTGCGGCAGAACGCCGACACGCTGCTCGGTCGCGACAACGTTCAGGAGCTCGTCGACTTCGTGCGCGACGGCGCGCCGCGGCTCGTGGGTGACCTGCTCCCGGAGCGGTTCTCCTACGCCGAGCTCTCCAGCGTGCTCCGCTTGCTGCTCAAGGACTCGGTCTCGATCCGCGATCTCAAGACGATCCTCGAGACGATCAACCTCAACGTCACACGCACCAAGCGCCCGGAGGATCTCGCGGAGGCTTGCCGCATCGCGCTCGGCCGCCAGATCGCCGCCCAGGTCGCCAACCGCGACGGGGCCGTCCGGGCCTTGATGCTCGACCGAGCGCTGGAGGACGAGCTCAGCCACTCGATCGGGCCGGGCGGCGACCTCATCCCCCGCGTGGGCCTCGACGCCGCCCTGGGTAAGGCGCTCGCGGAGCAGGTCCGCAAGCTCGACATGCGGGATGTGCCGTGTCTCGTCGTCACCGCGTCGCCGCTCCGTCGGCCGCTCGCGAACCTCTTCCAGAGGCGCTTCATGGTCCCGGTCGTGAGCATGGCCGAGCTCGCCAAGAGCGGCCGCGACGTCCGGATCGTCGGCACCGTGTCGGTCGACTGACCCCTTCGCCGACAGTCGTCGGCCCCCCGACACCCGTCCCCCGCCGAAACGCCCCGTTCCGAAGCAATCGCAGCCCGATCGAATTCGGCACCACTCCTGCAATGACTCCCTTCGACTGCGATGCAGGTTCAGATCGTCAAGGGGGCGACACGTCGCGAAGCACTGGACGCCGCCCGCCGTCTCTACGGCCCCGACCCGCTGGTGCTCGCGGTCCGTGAGACCCGTCAGGGCGCCACGCCGATCGGCTGGGAAGTCCAGGTCGCCCGCGAGACGCCCGTCGCCCCCGACGAGGACGACACCGTCGAGGCGCTCCCCGCGCTGAGCGACGCCCTGCTCGCCACCCTCGAGAAGCGCGCCGCCGAGCACGTCGACGACCTCGTCATCGAGGACCCGGTCGAGCTCGCCGCGCCCGAGGCGCCGCTGCCCACGGTCACGCCGATTCGCCCGAGCCCGCTCGCGACCATGCGCGCCGACCTGGCTCGGATCGTCGCGCGCGCCGCCAACCCGAGCCGCGGCTCGATGCAGGAGGTCCTCGACTTCGCGCGCCGCCTGGCCGCCCTCGAGGACGAGGTCTGCGCGAGCATGCTCTCCGGCGCGAACGTCGGCCGCGCGTGGCTCCCGCTCCTCGACCGCCTCGACAAGGCCGGCTACCCGAAGGCCGAGGCCGTCGCGCTCCTGCAGAACATCGACCGTCAGCCGGTCGACGTCGCCGAGGTCCCGGACTGGACCCACTACTACCGCCGCCTCCGCCGCGCGCTCGCCGAGACCATCGAGGTCGCCCCGGCGATGGAGCGCGTGAGCCCCGGCGTGGCGGTGTTCGTGGGCGGCGCCGGCGTGGGCAAGACCACGCTCGCCGCGAAGCTCGCCGCGGATCTCTCCCTCGGTGGCGCGCGCGCCCCCATCCTCGGTGCGGTCCTCCCGCGGCGTGGGGTGGGTCTGGCTGCGCTCAAGCGCTGCGCCAACACGCTCGGTGTCGAATTCACCGAGGTAAGTACGGCGGCTGAGTTGAAGCGCCTCGAGTCGGTCGCGAAGGACCGCCCCGTCATCCTCGATTCGTCTTCGGTGAACCCATTCGACGCCACCTCGATGCAGCGCCTCGGGGACGTGCTCGACGGCCTGACTCACAAAGAGATCCACGCCGTGGTCCCCGCCTGTCATAGCTCCCGCGATTTTGCGCAGTCACTGTCGGCTTTTTCGACGGTGGGTGCCAATCGATTGGCAGTCACGCGCCTCGACGAAGCCCCCTTCGTTGGCCGCGTGATTGCAGCAGCCCGCATCGCACGCATGCCGATCAGCTACCTCTCCCAGGGGCCCCGAATCCCCGACGACTTGGTGAGACCGGGCGTGGATGCGCTTCTCGATGCCGTACTTCGACCGGAAAGGAATTCCGCTTCATGAACGTCAACACCGCCGCCGCGCTCGAACTCGAGCCCCAAGCGCTCCCGCGTCCCGCTCGCATCATCACGGTGGCCAGCGGCAAGGGAGGCGTGGGAAAGACGCACCTGGCCACGAACCTCGCCCTCGCTTGGGCGCGGAGCGGTCAGCGCGTCCTGCTCGTGGACGGAGACCTCGGCCTCGCCAACGTCAACGTCGTACTCGGGCTCTCGCCGGACCGCAACGCGAGCCACCTGCTCGACGGCAAGAGTGAGTTCAGCGACGTCATCACGCGCTACCGCGACTACTTCGACATCCTCCCCGCGGGGAGCGCGCTCACGAAGCTCGCGGAGCTCGACGTCGGTGGGCAGGTCCGCCTCCTCGACGTCCTCATGGCGCACGGCCATGACTACGACATCATGATCGTCGACGCGGGCGCCGGTATCGGCTCCAACGTCCGACTCGCCCTCTCGATCGCCGACGAGATCCTCGTGGTCATGAACCCCGAGGCGACGTCGCTCACGGACGCTTACGCGCTCGTGAAGGTGGCGAGCCTCTCCCAGGTTCAGGCGCCCTTCGGGGTCGTCGTGAACCGCGTGCGCCAGGCCGAGGAAGCGCGCGAGATGCACGGCTGCCTCGATTCGGCGGCCCGTTCGTTCCTCGGCAAGCAGGTGAAGTTCCAGGGCTACGTCTACCAAGACAACAGCGTGGAGCGCGCCATGCGCAACCAAGACCCCTTCGTTCGTTCCGCCCCGGACAGCCCGGCGGCGCGCTGCGTCCGGTCCCTGTGGTGGACGGCGCAATAGATCTGAACCGTCGGGCCCAGCATGGTTCCGGCTCCGATCCGGACCGGTGCGGTATCCAGAATGACGCATCCCGCGTT
>JAUHYN010000775.1 GCA_030426505.1 bacterium
TGGAACTACGTGCAGGACGACGACCCCGAGGACACCACCTTCGGTGATGTCGGCAAGGTCGAGCTCGTGAAGGGCGTGCTGCGCTACAACCTCAAATCGCCGTTCATCGACAGCCTCGAGACGGTGCGCATGCAGATGGGCGTGGAGGACGGCGAGCTGCTTGTCTACCGCATGCGCTTCCAGAGCAGCGACGGCGACCTCGACGACGTGGAGCTCGACCCGATCATCTTCACGCCGCCGCTCATCGTGGGCACCACGACCACGAACGTGAACGTCGACAGCTTCGTGAACAACGTCGACGAGGTCTTCGAGGCCGAGGTCGACCTCGGCCCCATCGACGAGGAGATCGACGTGCGCGTCACGGGCACGATCACGGTGTCGTGGCGTAGCCCGGGCCTCTTCCCCGGCAACCCGATCAACGACCCGGTGGCCTCCGAGGTCGACATGTTCAACTGGCACTGGGAGTTCGACCTGAACTTCGTGGCGGTCGATGACGACCTCGCCGACGATTTCAACGAAGACTTCTTCGACACCGCCGACACGCTCAACGGTCGCGGCATCGGCATCCAGGTCGCCACCGACCCGAACTCGAGCCTGCACATCCTCGACGCCGCGATCCTGCCCGGCCAGACCGTGGGCGGCGAGTTCCCCGGCCCCGGCACCAGCCTGCGCACGATGGAGTTCGACACGCCCGGCCTGTTCCACTTCAACGAGGCCAGCGCCGAGACCGCCGGAGCGGGGACGGCGGGCGACGGGCTGGCCGCTGGCGCGGCCCAGGCCCCGTCGGCCGGCGCGGACCGCCAGGTCAACGTGTCGGTCGGCGGTTCGGCGACGTTCACGTACGAGGCGACGGCGTCCCGCTGTGGCCAGGGTACGGACATCGTGAGCCGCGCGACGCTGACGAACGGCGGCAACGACTACGGCGCCGTCGCGGCGACGCACTGCACACCGTAGCGGACGCCCGCGCTTCCTCGTTACAACCCCCTTACACTGCGGCGCCGCGTCGATCGCTATCGTCGCCGGCATGAAGACCGCCGTTCGCCTCTCCCTCATCTCGGTCGCGCTCGCGAGCTGCGCCGCCACGGCCCCCTCGAACCCGGACCCCGAGTCCTCGCGCGTCGTCGTGTTCAAGGACGGGCACGCGCTCATCGTCCGCACCTTCACCGCGGTCACCGACGAACACGGAGACGTGCAGCTCGACGACGTCCCCGACGCGGCCGTGCTCGGGACGTTCTGGGCCACGGCGCGACAGGGCGACCTCGTCGGAATGCACGCCGGCTACCGCGAGGTCTCTACGCCGCAGAAGCGCGAGTTCGTGGCGACGATGCACCACGGCCTGCTGAAGGCGAACCGCGGGCGGCGCGTGGAGGTGCGGTACCGCGACGGCGCGACGTTCACCGGGAAGGTGCAGGAGGTCCTCGGGGAGGGCGACGAGGAGCGCGGTGGGATGTTCGTGCTCCGGACCGCGGACGGCGTGGTCGTGTTGTCGACGAAGAACATCCGCTCGATCGTCACCGACGAGCTCGTCACCTCGCGCACGGAAGAGGTCACGACCACCACGCGGCAGAAAGTGCTGACATTGCGTTTCGGTGAACCGAACGCTCGCCGCGACATCACGCTCACGTACTTCCGCCCTGGGCTCCGCTGGATCCCGACGTATCGCTTCGATCTCGAGAGCGCGAAGAAGGGGAAGCTCACGCTACAGGCCGAGATCATCAACGAAGCGGAGGATGTGAGCGGGCTGCCGATCGACGTCGTGGTCGGTGTCCCCAACTTCCGCTTCAAGGACGCCGTCAGTCCGCTGATCCTCGAAGCGCGCATGAAGCAGACGCTCGCGGCGGTCGCGCCGACGCTGATGTCGCAGAGTCAGTCGTTCTCGAACGCGACCTACTCGGCGGCGCCGATCGAGGCGCGCACCGCGGCGGTGGCCGCCGTGCCCTCGGAGCTCGCGGGCTCGCTGCAGGGCGACCTGTTCTACTTCTCGCTCCCCGCGATGCAGCTCGCGAAGGGTGACCGCGCGGCGGTGCGCGTGTTCGAGCGGTCGGTGCCGTACCGCCACGTGTACACGTGGGATCTCCAGCTCAAGACCGGCGACGAGGCGCGGACGCCGGCGCAGATCGGATCGCCGCTGCACATCGGGAAGAACGAGGTGTGGCACCAGCTCGAGCTGACCAACGAGACCGACACGGTGTGGACGACCGGCGCGGTGATGGTGATGAGCGACGGGCGCCCGGTCTCGCAGGAGCTGCTGACGTACACCTCACGCGGCGATCGCGGGCGCGTTCCGCTCACGATCTCGGTGGAGACGCGCGGCACCGCGGACGAGGTCGAGACGGGGCGTCAGCTCGATGCGCTGACTTGGGAGCGCGTCCACTACGCGAAGGTGGATCGGCGCGCGACGCTGTCGTTGTGCAACCACAAGCCGGAGGCGATCGACGTGGAGATCCGCTTGGAGCTCGGCGGGCGCGCGACGAAGGCGAGCGACGAGGGCGCGATCGTGCTGGGTGGGTACCGCGCGCAGGACTGGTACGCGTACAGGGGCTCGCAGGCGGTGAACAACAGCTCGACGGTGACGTGGAAGCGGCGGCTGAAGCCGGGCGAGACGTTCGAGCCGACCGTCGACTACCACCACTACGCGCAACGGTAGTGCAGCTACGTTCCGTTGGAGACGCCCCACTCGAACCCGCACCGCAAGATGCGTTGCAAGAGCGCCTCGACCTCGACGGGCTCCGGCGCGAGCTCCGCCAGGACGCGGCGGGCCTCCTCGAAGGCCGGGACGCCGTCGGCTCGGACCGCGTAGAAGTAGAGCGCTTCGACGCCCGCGAGGTTCGCGGCCACGAGCTGGAGCAGCGGCATCAAGACGCGGTTGCCGCCGTACGCGCCGCAACCCCAGAAGCCCGTGTGGACGACGGCGCCTTCCGGCGAGACTTCGACGGCCGCCGCGAACCCGGAGAACGCGGTCCGTAGGATGTAGTCGAGCTGCGACTCCGTGTACGGGCCCGCGTGGCCGAACGGCGCTTCGATCGCGAGGAGGTTCGAGCGCGGCGGGGGATCGAGGCGGCGCACGGCGCGATCCACGACGTCGTCCGGCGCGACGGCCAAGGCGTTGCCGTAGATCTCGGTGGTGTCGATCGCGGCGCGCCGCTCGACGCCGCGGACGAGCACGGGCGTGGGCGCGCCGTCTTCGACGGTGAGGGGCGTGACGACTGGGTCCGCGAGGAGCGCTTCGCACAAGGAGCCGAGCGCGGGGTGTTCGGCGACTTGCAACTCGTCTTGCGCGAACAGTCGCGTGCCGTAGCAGGAGAACAACTCGTGGTGCGCGAAGTTCAGGTACCAGTCGGTGCCTCGGCCGGTCTCGGCGTACGCGAAGACGTCGGGGACGACCTCGACGTGCGGACCGCGCGCGGGATCGAAGCGGCCGGACGGCGCTCGAGGCCCGAAGCGGAGCACCTCGAACGTCCCGTTGTGAATGGTCCCGGCGGGCGCGACGCGTTCGAAGAGGGCGCGCTTCTTCTCCGACCGGAACTCGGGCGGGTGATCGGTGACGAGGGCGTGGGCGTCGAAGCGGGCCTGTTGCAGCGGCATCTTCCCCAGGGTGCATCGGAGCCCGCATAAAAGTCAATATGACTCCATTGGGATCTCGAGGGCTCGAACCCCGCCCGACGATTTCATGCGCCCGACGTGGCGCGAAGGGAGTAATGAGGGCCCGCGGTGTCCGCGCTCGTCCTCGCAGCCCTGTTCGCGACCGTGCCGGTGCCGCCGGTGACGGTCGAGGTCGACGGGTTCTGTCTGCGGGAAGAGGTCGCGCCGCCGTTCGAGGCGTTACGTCCGGCGTCGTGGATCCTGGTGCGGACGACGACGACGAGCCTCGCGGTGTCGGTCACGACGCAGGATCGTCAGATCGAGCGGAGTGTGTCGCTCGACGGTGGCTGCGCGATCGCCGCGGAGCGCGCGGCGTTGATGATCGAGCGCGCCCTCGAGCCGCTCTTCGCGGACGGCGTCGGCGCGGGGCTCGAGCTGCGTGCGCCACCGACGGCGCCCGCGGAGATCGCGTTCGCGTTCGGGGCGTCCTGGCTCGTGGACACCGGTCGCCTGCGTACGGGCCCGGGGATCTTCGCGCGGGCGGGGCGCGGCGCGTGGTACGGCGAGCTCGCGGGCGGTGTGTTGCTCGCGAACGAGCAGTCGGTCGCGCGCGACGGTCAACCGCTCGGTGTGGTGGCGGCGTGGTCGGCGTTCGGTGAAGCGCGCGGCGCCGGGTGCGTCGCGGTCGCGATGATCGAGTCGTGCGGGCGCGTCGGGCTCGGCGCGGAGCGCACGGCGGGGCGCGCGTCCGGCGATCTGATCTTCGATCGGCGGCTCGTGTCGACGTGGGGGTTCCGGTCGACGGCGACGGTGACGCTCGAGCTCACGCCGGTTCGGCCCGTGTCCGTGGTGGTGTTCGGCGGGGTGGTGTGGCGGCCCTCGGCGCCCGCGTTCGAGGTCGACGCCGCGGGCCCCGCCTGGCAACCGCCCGAGATCGCGGCGCTCTTCGGACTGGAGCTCGGATTCAGTGGTACGGCCGAGATTTT
>JAUHYN010000776.1 GCA_030426505.1 bacterium
GACGAGTGGCACGGCAAAGCCGAGGGCAAGGCCGGCATCGACTACGGCTTCCACATGATCGCGACCGACGTGCCGCCGAGCGAGCTGGAGGCGATGAAGTCGATCTGCGACGAGGGCGTCACGAGCTTCAAGATGTTCATGGCGTACCCGGGCGTGTTCCTGCTGGAGGACGACAAGATCTTCCGCGGGATGCTGCGCGCGTCGGAGATCGACGCGCTCGTCACGATGCACGCCGAGACCGGCGCGCCGCTCGACGTGTTGATCGAGCGCGCGTTGGCCGAGGGGAAGACGGCGCCGATCTATCACGCCCTCACCCGCCCCGAGGTCGCCGAGGCGACCGGAACGGAGCGCGCGATCGCGCTCGCCGAGATGGCGAACGTCCCTGTGTACATCGTCCACCTCTCCGCGCAGCGCGCGCTCGAGCGCGTGGCCGAGGCGCGCGACCGAGGGCTGATGACCTACGCGGAGACCTGCCCGCAGTACCTCTTCCTCGACGAGGACGCGCTGCGCGGCACCGAGGGCAACGAGTTCGACGGCGCGAAGTACGTCTGCACCCCGCCGCTGCGGCCCAAGCACCACCACGAGCACCTGTGGCGCGGCCTCAGGAACTACGACCTGCAGGTCGTGGCGACGGACCACTGCCCGTTCTGCATGAAGGGGCAGAAGGAGCTCGGGAAGGACAGCTTCGCGAAGATCCCGAACGGGATGCCCGGCGTGGAGACGCGGCTGTACCTCCTCTGGGAGGGCGTGCAGCGCGGCGAGATCTCGCGGAACCGCTTCGTGGAGATCATCTCGACGGCGCCCGCGAAGATCTTCGGCATGTACCCGCGGAAGGGCTGCATCGGCATCGGCGCCGACGCCGACATCGTCGTGTGGGATCCGGAGAAGACGATGGAGCTGTCGCTCGACAACCTCCACATGAAGGTCGACTACGCGGCGTTCCCCGGGAAGGTCGTGAAGGGCGTCCCGCGGTGTGTCCTCTCGCGCGGTGAGAAGGTCGTCGAGAACAACGACTTCCTCGGGCGCGTCGGCCGCGGCCAGTTCATCAAGCGCGGCCGCACTTACAGTTAGTGAAACGCGCGAAGCGCGTCCGACGTAGGTACTGAGCCGCACCGCTCCTCTGAGATCGAGATCACGAGCGCCACGGGCGAGGCGCATCGCCACGCCCCTGTGCGCCGACGGCCGGTCCGAGCGCATGGCGCGCATCGTGCTCCCTCCCGCGTACGATGCGCGGACCGATCGCGGACTCGACCTGGGAGGCGCCCCTCGCCGACACCCCGCCGCCCGGTCCAGGCGCGAAGCGCCGCGCCCAGATCGTCGTCGCGCTCCTCGTCGCCGAGGGCCTCGCGGTCAGCCTCGTCTACGACGTGCTCGACTTCCTCGCGTCGATCGGCGCGAGCGCGCTCCGGCCCCTCACGCTCCTCCCCGTGGTCTTGGTGATCGCGTTCGTCGTCCTCCGCCCGCAACGCGCCGCGGCGCTCCCCCCGTCCTCCGGCCTCCGCCTCCACTGGCTCTTCGTCCACGCCGCCGCGCTGGTCACGTTCGTGATGACCAGCGACCGCCTCGCGACGATCGAGCGCGAGGCCGTCGCGCCCGTCGCGGGGATCTGGTTTCTCTCGGGCGCGCTGCTCGTCGCGACGTTGGTCCTCGCGGCGTTCTCGCTCGAGACGCTGCGCGCGTTCGTCGCGCGCGAGCGCGCGGTCTTCGGGCTGGCCGCGATCGTCGGGTGCGCGGCGTTCGCGACCGCGCTGTTGTTCGAAGACGCGTGGCCGTACCTCGCGGGCGTGACGCTGCAGGCGTCGGGCGCGCTCCTCGGCGTGTTCTATCCGGGCGCGTACGTGGAGCCCGCGTCGTTCGTGCTCGGCGTCGGCGACTTCTACGTGATCGTCGGTGAGGCGTGTTCGGGCGGCGAAGGCATCGGCCTCATCGCGATGCTCTGCGCCGCGTACCTGTTCGTGCGTCGACGCGTCCTGTCCTGGCCCATCGCGTGGGTATTGCTCCCGGCGGGCGTCGCGCTCGCGTGGGTGGCGAACGTGGTGCGCATCGTCGCGCTCACCGCGGTCGGCGTCTCGTGGTCGCCCGAGATCGCGCTCGCCGGCTTCCACTCCAAAGCGGGTTGGCTCCTCGCTTGTGTGATCGGGCTGCTCCTCACGCGCGTCGCCGAGCGCTCCTTCACGCGCGACGCACGTGACGCGCGCTACGACCCGTCCGACGCGGCGATGCCGCTGTTCCTCGGCCCGCTCCTCCTCACGCTCGCGCTCCAGCTCGTCACGGGCCTGTTCGTCGTCGACCTCGACACGTTCTACCCGCACCGCTTCGTCGTCGTCGCGGCCGTCACGGGCTACGCGGCGCTGAAGCTCCGCCCGCGCTTCAGCGCGAGCGTGGTGCCCGCCCTCGCGGGCGTGGTCGTGTTCGGGTTGTGGTACGCGCTCGCGGACCGCGGCGACGCTGCGGCGATCGCCGGGCGCCGCGCCGAGCTCGCGGCGTTCGACGGCGAAGCGTTGTGGATCGGCGCGCGCGTGCTCGGCTCCGTGATCGTGGTGCCGGTCGCGGAGGAGCTCGCGTTCCGCGGCTACCTCCTGCGACGCATCGTGTCCGAGGACTTCTTGTCCGTGTCGTATCGTGCGTTCGCGCCGATCGCATGGCTCGTCTCTTCGCTCGCGTTCGGTGCCCTACACTCGAGCTTCGTCGCGGGGACGATCGCCGGCGTGATCTTCGCCGCCGTCGCCGCGTACCGGGGCCGGCTCGGCGACGCGGTGGTGGCTCATTCTGTCGCAAACGCGCTGGTCGCCGTGGCAGTTCTCCTCGGCGATCAGTGGTGGCTCTGGCTCTGAGGCAACGCGCGAGTCATGGCATCACCCTTGCGAAGTGATGCGGACATGACTCGCAACCCGCTCCACCACCTCGCCCTCACCGCCACCTTCGTCGGCGCCGCCGCGCTCTTCACCGCGATCCCCACGACCGCGGAAGCGAACAACGCGCAGCGACACCTCGGAAACTTCGGCGCCCAGCAACACTACCGTCAGCTGCAGCGACAGCGCGGCCACGGCATGGCCGTCCCGGAGCTCGACCCTTCGTCGGGCGCGACCGGACTCGCTCTGTTGGTGGGTGGCGCGGCGCTCATCATGCGCCGCCGGAAGCGCGCGTGATCAGTTCTCGCAGCCGGTGACGCCGGACGTCGCCGCGAGGAACTCCAGGCCGAGCGCGATCTCGTGCAGGCTCAGCGAGCTGCGCACGTTGAGTTCGTAATCGAGGTCCAGGTCGAGCGTGCCGCAGCTCGGGACCTCGAAGCCGTGGTTGATCGTCGAGTACGGCGAAGCGCCGTGCGTCGCGACGGTCCCGTCGAAGTGCTCCGTCTCGATGCCCCCGAGGCGGATGCGCACGGCCTGGTAGTGGCCCGCGGGCGCGCCGAGATCGTTCAGCAACGAGTCCGGTAGCGCGCCGCCGTTGGTCAGCATGAACGGGTAGTGCTCGTACGTGTACGACGCGAGCGGGTGCCACTGGCCGCCCTTCTTGCCCTCGACCTCGACGGCGAAGCGCACCCAGCGCACGTCGTCGAACGAGTCCTGGATCTCGATCTGGTAGCTGCGCGGCGTGCCGGCGCACAGGCCGGTGCCGTCGAGGCCGCCGCTGCCGTGGAACGCGATGTAGAGGTGGCGGACGCCGCAGGTACCGAGTGGAATATACTCAGCGGAATTGTTGCCGAGGTTGCTCGAGAAGGCCTCGCCGACCACGTTGTTCGCCGCGTCCTTCATGATGATGTTCGCCGCGGGCTCGCTCGGCTCGATGTCGAGGACCTTCGTCCCGACCATGCACATGTCCTCGGCGAAGTCGAAGCGGAAGGTGCCGCCGCTCGCGTTGTCGTCGGGATCGTCGATGAGGCCGTCGCCGTCGAGGTCGACCGTGTTCTCGGCGACGACCAAGATGCCGTACAGCGAGTTGCTGTTCGCCCAACCGCCGTTGCCCTGACCGGGGCCGCCGTAGAAGTGCGAGGGCGTGCCGAGGTCGGTGTCGCCGCCCGTCGGGTTGGAGGAATCGAAGATGGTCGCCATCGCCGGCGTGTTGCCGTTCTTGAACGTGGACAGCTGAACGCCCCAGCTCGCGTAGGCGTCGGTCACGGGCTCGCCGGCGAGGAGCGTCTGGTTGTCGCCGTCGAGATCGAAGTTCATCCACCCGCAACGCCAGGTGTTCATCTGGCCGTTCTTCATCGTCACGTTGACGCCGGTGCTGATGACGCCCGGCAACGTCGTGACGGCGTCGCTCTGTTCCGACTCCCCGAGGATCGGACCGCACGCGCCCAGGACGAGGGGCGCGATGACGATCCCCATCGACCAGTTCGAGAGACCTTCGAGCGATATTCGACGCGCCATCACGAGACACTATCCACGAACCGCATACGCCGGCGCAAGTGCCTGACTTTACTTTGTTTTTGGCTACAACGTAGCCGCTGGTAGCCGTGACGGTGGGGTCTGTCGACACCAGGACCAGAAGCGTACACCCCATGATCGCGCAGCCAAGAGGGACTTGAATGCGGATGCGCCATGCGCAAAAGGACTCGCACCGATG
>JAUHYN010000777.1 GCA_030426505.1 bacterium
ACGACCGCGCGGTCGTGGACGGGCAGAAGCTGAAGCTCGTGCACCGCGACGTCTCGCCGCACAACGTCCTGCTCGATCTCAACGGGTCGATCAAGCTCACCGACTTCGGCGTCGCGCGCACCGCGATCCAGGAACACCTCTCCCACGTCGGCACCGTGCGCGGGAAGCCGAGCTACATGGCGCCCGAGCAAGTCGCCGGCGCCGACATCGACGCGCGCACCGACGTCTTCGCGCTCGGCATCGTGCTCTACGAGAGCTCGTGCCTGAAGCGCCTGTTCGGCCGCTCCAACCCGGTGAAGTCGATGGACGCGGTCATGAAGCACACGCCGCGCCCGCTCACCGAGCTCGACCCGACGTACCCCGAGCCGATGTGGGCCGTCATCGAGCGCGCCCTGCAGAAGGATCCCGCGAAGCGCTTCCAGAACGCGGGCGAGATGTACGACGCCCTCGAAGCGGCGAGCCGCGGCCTCGACGGCGCGACGAGCGCGCCGCGCGATCTCGTCGAGCTCATCGAGAAGAACTTCGAGCCGGACGCCTTCGACATCGACACCCGCGTGCAGGAGATACTCGCCGAGGTCGGCCCACGCGAGCGCCCCGCCGGCCTCCCCGCGCCGACGCGCGAAGGGAACGACGCCCCGGTCGTTCAGGGCATCGAGCCGCCCGTGATGGGGACGAAGCTCGCGTGGCCGTCGGCGTACGCCGCGGACCCGCTCGCGCCCGAAGCGATCGAAGAGGCCCGTACACAGTTCCGCGCGCTCACGCCGTCCGCGTCGGCGGCGATGATGCCGTCGCTGTCGGCCGACGCCCTGACGCCGTCGGGGATCGAGATGACGCCGCTCGGCACGCACAGCGCGCTGCTCGTCGCGCCCGCGCCGCGTCGCAAGTGGCTCGTCCCGGCGCTCGTCCTCTCGAGCGCGGCGGTCGTCATGATCGGCACCGTCGGCGTCGTGCTGAAGACGCGTGAGGAGGCCGCCCAGCAGAGCGCGCGCGTCGCGCAGGAGGCGCCGCCACCGCCGGCCGCGGCCGCCGCGGTGGAGGTCTCGCAGAAGCGCGCGCCGCCGCCGCCTGCGCCGCCGCCGGTCGCCAAGGCCGAACCCGAGCCGAAGAAGGCCGCGACGCCGCCTCCGCCGCGACGGACCGCGCCTCCGCCGAAGAAGGACCCGCCGAAGGAAGAGCCGAAGAAGGAAGCCAACGCGACCTACGACGAAGTGCTCCGCCTCGTCGGCCGCGTGAAGCGGATCGATCCCGAGCGCGGACGTTCGATGTACCCGTCGGTGATCGAAGCGGGCCGCAGCAACACCAAGGAGCTGAACCGGCTCCGCGCCGAAGCGCGCAGCATCCTGGCCAAGAGCAACGGCGGGTAGCGCCGCGCTACATCGCGCAGGCGGCTTCGGTCGGTGCGATGCAGAGGTTGATCGTGCGGTCGTCCGGCCGCAACAGGAAGAACGTCGCGATGCCCGCGCCGACGACGGCCGCGCCGATCGCACCCCAGAACAGCGGGCTCGACGTGATGCCGCCCGCCGGCTCCGCGAGGACGGTGTCGACCACCGCGGGGCGATCCGGCGTGAGCGTGACGGTCCCGTTCCACGGGACGTAGCCGGCCTTCTTGATCAGCACTTCGTACGTACCGGGGATCATGCGCTTGAGCTCGCACGGCGAAGCGCACGCGCGACCGCCGAGCGAGACCTCGGCGTTCGGCGGCTCCGTGGTGATCGTGACCGACGCGATCTGGTTCCAGATCGTCGTCGGGAAGACCTGCCCGAGCTGCTGCTCCATCGCGCCGAACATCGACATGCCGACCGGGACCTCGTCGCCGGTGGCGCCGAGCTCCTGCTCCGTCTTCACGTCGACGAGGCGGAAGCCGAGCAGCAAGCCTTGGTCGAGGCGGTCGACGGAGACGGTGAGGAGCTGGTCGATCGTGCCCGAGTTGATGCGCACCTTGCGCGCGAAGCAGTCCGCCTTGCCGGCGCACTCGCGGATCGCCGCTTCACGTTCCGCGAGGCCGATGGCGTCGAGCGGCGCGACGTTGAGCGCGGTGTGCCCTTCGATCGCCTTGCGTGCGTCGGCGTAGATGTCCGAGAGCGCGAGGCCCGCTTCCTCACCGGAGAGGATCAGAATCGCGACGGTCCCCGGCGCGGGCGGCGTGAACGCGACGGCCGAGAGATCCGGGCCCTCGCCCGTGTCGGTGCGCGCCTGCGCCAGGTACGAAGGCCCCGCCGCGACACCCGTCGCCGGGAGCATCGCGAGGCCCGCCGAGAGACAGGCGATCAGCACGTCGTACCGCATCGGGCGCATCATATTCCGGAGCCGACTTTCAAGCGAGGCACGAATCGCTCGCCGCGCTCGAGCAGTTTCTCCTCGGTTCGGCGCCGCACGGACTCGAACAGCGCGCGGCGACGACGGCGTCGATCCGCTTGGTGCCTCAGGTAGCGGTCGAGGAAGCGCATTCGATCCGTGCGCGTCACGAGGCCGAGGTCGAGGAAGTCGCGGTTGAGGCGAACGAGGTTCTTCATCGCCACGCGCGACCCGAACCCGAACGGGCGCATCGACTCCAGATCCAAGACGTAGAGCGCGTCAGGCGCGACGAGGAGGTTGCCGACGTGGAAGTCCGCGTGCAGGAGCCGACGGTCGTGCATCGCCGCGAGCAGCGCGGCGAGGCGCTCGATCAAGCGGCGCTTGTCGGTCGCTTCCAGGTCACGATCGCGGAGCCGCTCGAGCGTGGGCGCCTCGATGAACTCGCTCACGTAGAGGCTCGGCCCGTGCCGCGGCGCGCGCCGACGCTCGATGTACGCGAGCGGGCGCGGCGTCGTCACGCCGTAGGCGCGCAACCGGTGGGACCACTCGAACGCGCGGCGCGCGCGCGACATCGAAGTGAAGCTGAACGGCCACGCGTACCAGCGCACGCGATCCGGCGGGACGCGTTTGACGACGACATCGAGATCGAGGCCCTCCGCGTGGACGCGCACGGCGTTGTCGGAGAGGCGACCGACCGGCGCGAGGTGGACCGGGAGCTCGTCGATCCAGGCGTCGTCGGGGGCGCGGAGGAGGCGGCCGAGGTCGTGGCCGAAGAGCGCGCGGGCGTCGGGGCGCACGAGGCCGCGATAGGCGCGCCCGCGCTCGTCGGTGAAGGTGATGGGCGCTTGGTAGCCCAACTACTTCTTGCGGCCGGAGGTCCGGCCTTCGACCGCGAGGAGGTGGAGGTCCGTGACGTTGGTGTCCGTCGGGCCGGTCTCCAGGCGGGCGTCGATCTTCCCGAGCGCGGTGTAGCTGTCGTACTTCGCGAGCGACTGCTCGGAGTCGACCTTCGCGTTCTTGAGCGCCTCGAGCGAGTTGCCGTCGACGATGCCGCCCGCGGCCTTGGTCGGGCCGTCGGTGCCGTCGGTGCCGGCGGACAGGAAGGCCATGTGCTCGTCGCCGGCCATCGCGCGCGCCATGAGGAGCGCGAGGTGTTGGCTGCGACCACCCTTGCCGATCTTCCCGTGCTTGGCTTCTTCCATGTCGACGGTCGGCTCGCCCACCGCGACGAACACTTCGCGACCCGTGCCGGAGCGAACCATAGACCCGGCGCGCGCCATGTACTTGTCGACGAGGTCCTCGACGGGGCCTTCGATCGGCTTGGTCGCGCAGCGGACGCGCAGGCCCATCTGTCGCGCGCTGCGCGCGGCGGCGCGGAGGAGCGTGCGGGGCCCGCCGACCACCGCGGCGAACGCGCGCGACAGGCGCGGGTCGCCCGGCTTCGGGGACTCGGGGATCTCGCCGCGGTTGCCGGCGTCGAGGTACTCCTGGACGGACTCCGGGGTCTCTTCCCAGATGCCGGCCTTCTTGAGCGCGGCGATCGCGTCCTTGTAGCGCGACGGATCCGCGACGGTCGGTCCGCCGCCGATCGCGGGGAGCTTGTCGCCCACGACGTCCGACAGCGCAAGCGTCAACACCGACGCGGGCGCGGCGGCGACGGCGAGGCGGCCGCCCTTCACGCGCGAGATGTGCGAGCGGACGACGTTCATCTTGTGGATGTCGACGCCCGAGTGGAGCATCAGCTTCGTCAGCGCGATGGTGTCGTTGAGACCCACCTCCTTCACCGGTGAAGTGAGGAGTGCGCTGGCGCCGCCGGAGATGAGGACGAGGAGGAGGTCTTCTTCGCTCAGCTCGGAGACCAGCTCGACGACCTCGTCCGTCGCGCGGATCGACGAGCGCGTGGGGAGCGGGTGACCGGCTTCGCGGATCTCGAAGCCGTCGACTTCGCGCGAGTAGCCCTTCTTGGTGACGATCATCCCGAACGACATCTTCTCGCGGATGGCTTCGGGGACGGCTTCGGCCATCGCGGGCGCGGCTTTGCCGACGGCGATGATGCCGACGCGTTCGACGCGATCGAGCGCGATGGCTCGACGACCAGCGCGAATCGCGCCGCTCGAAACTTGGAGACGCGCTTCGACGGCTTTGCCGGCGTGTGAAGCTGCGAGCGCCTCGTTGAAAATGGAGACCAAGTCCTCCGCGAGGGGGGTGCGGGCCATTGGTGTAACCGTATAGTCAAGTCCGGGGTTCAGGGCAAAATTTCCCGAA
>JAUHYN010000778.1 GCA_030426505.1 bacterium
CGGCGACATGTTCGTCATTCGCCGCGCGCTCGGCGGCAACCTCGAGGAGCGCCGCATCCCGCTGAAGGACCTGCGCCTCGCGATGTCCCTCGACATCCTGCTCTACCGGGGCCTCGAGAAGGGGAAGAAGTGGTCGGGGCGCGCCCTCGGCGAAGAGGACGGCGACGTCCACGCGTACGAGGTCGAGGTGACGGACGTGAAGGGGAAGGGCGCCGGCCGGCGGTACATCGTGAAGTCGAGCGTCGGGAAGCTCTCCACCCTCTCCGTGGTCCAGCCGGACGGCACGATCGACACGACCGAGGTCATCGGCATCGGAGCGAAGTACACCAAGATGCCGAAGGACCAGGCGGTCGCGCTGACCGCCGAGCTCGACGTCTTCAGCCGCGGGCTCTTCGAGTCGCCGGTCCCGCTCCCGAGCGGGCACCAGCTCGATCGACTCACCGTGCGCCTGAAGACGAAGTCGGGCGCGCCGCCGCGGTTCAAGACGGACCGCCGCCAGAAGGCGGTGCGCAAGGACAAGAAGAGCGTCACGCTGGTGCTCTCCGCGGACGCGCCGCCGAAGAAGGCGCCGCGCCTCCCGATTCGGAACAAGAAGGTGCAGCGCTTCCTGAAGGAGACGCCGTACGAGCCGCTGAAGGACGAGCGCCTGGTGACGACGGTGCAGCGAGTCGTGGGCGACGAGAAGGACGCGTGGGCGGCGGCGCGGGCGATCAACGCGTTCGTGTTCCGCCACATCAAGGACAAGTCGCTCGCGCGCGCGTACGCGACGGCGCCGGAGGCGCTCGCGACGCAGGAGGGCGACTGCACGGAGCACGCGACGCTGTTCTCCGCGCTCGCGAAGATCGCCGGCATCCCGACGCGCCACGCGACGGGCCTGGTCTACGTCGGTCAGAAGGACAACGTGTTCGGCTACCACGAGTGGGTAGAGGTCTGGATGGGTTCGGGTTGGGTCGCGATGGATCCCACGTTCGGGCAGGACATCGCGGACCCGACGCACATCAAGTTCGCGCAGGGGCAGACGGACAGCGAGGGGCTTCAGGAGGCGGGGATCACCGCGGCGGCGGTGATCGGGGATCTCGATTTGTCGGTCTTGGAGTACGTTACGGTGGACGGGGACAAGAAGAAGATTTGACCACGCCGACCAAGACCGTCTCCTTCGTCCTCCTCGCGGATCAGATCCATCACCTCCCGGTGATCCTCCGCTCGGCGTTCGAGGACACCTGGATCGGCAGCTTCCAGGTCGGCTTCGGCCCGCCGCTCCTCAAGAGCTCCGCGCAGCTCGCCAAGCGCCTCGAGGGCGTGCGCGGCGCGCTCGACAAACTCGACGCCTACCTCGAGGTCTGCGTGCTCGATCCGGACGAGCGCGAGCGCCTCGCGGTTCAGCACCGCCGCATCCTGGTGAGGAGGCACGGCCCGCTGGAGGCGGAGGCCGTGAACCGCGCCAGCGCCGACGTCCTCGATCTGATGCTCCGCCTGCGCTCGCCGCTCGACGCGCCGCCGGACGTCCGCGCGGACATGGACGCGCTGGGCGTCGACCCGGACTGGATCCCTTCGGACGCCGCGCCGGATCTGCTCTCGGGGCGGTTCCTCCTGCACCTCGCGGATCCGCGGAACGAGCGGCTGCTCTACGCGGACGCCGTGCGTGCGGTGTGCGATCCGGACACCGCGCTCGCGATCGATCTCCGCGTCCCGGCGACGGTGCGCCCGCTGTGGGCGGCGTGGGCCCGCCACTTCACCAAGTTGACGGGGTATCGGGTCGTCGACCTCGGAGAGCCGCCCGCGTACGCGCGCGTGCTGCGCGACGGCGCGCGGATCTGACGCCTTCTTTCGGCGGATGCCCCGGGTCGGACCTCGAGGCGCGCCGGGCGGCGCACCCCGAGGTCCTCTACAGCGCCGGCGTGTCCACGAAGTAAGCGAGGTACAGAAGCTCGCTCTCCGCCTTCTGGGCCTCCCGGATCCGGTCGAGCGTCCTCGCGAGATCGTTCGCCGTCTCCAGGGTCACGCCGTCCTCACGAAGGCCGTACAGGAGGTGGGTGAGGTCTCCGATCAGGTCTTCGTAGGTCGCGCGCAGGTGCTCGACTCTCGTCGCATACTCGGGCGTCTCCTCTTCGACGAGCGAGAACGGCGGGTCGGACTCGAACCGTTGCGTGTGCTCGACGAGGGTGGCGAGGAGTTGCGTCGCGAGGAGCGACAGTCGACGACGGGACGGGTGACGGAGGTCGAGCTCCGCCAGCGTCCGGTCGACGAGCCGGAGTCGGCGCGCGTCGCTGTCCGGCGTCGCCACGGCGGCGACGCCCGCGGCCGTCCACGGTCTCATGACATCACGAGCCGTCAACGCCGCTTCGAAGTGGAACGCATCGCCCAACGCCTCCGTGAGGTCGGTGACTACGGCGCGCGTCATCGCGTCGTCGACCACTTCCGGTTCGACGCTCGCGACGACGAGATCCTCCTCCGCGATGATGCCGACGATTCTTCCCCCACGTGACATCACGAGTACGCACGGAGCACCGCTGCTCTCGACCAAGGCGCGCACGCCATCGATGCTGGTCGATGCGGCGATCGAAGGAACGTCGCCCGCGTAGTCTACTCTGCGTTCCATTGAATGTTCTCCTTTCAGACGATGGTGCGAGCGCATTCGAAAGTCCGTCAACGGGACTGCAAACACAGCGTTGCGACGTGCGCCGCAGGTCCCGCGCGTGGTACCACGCGGCGATCATGAACCGCTCGATGTCCTGTCTGCTGATCGCCTCCGCGCTCGTCGGTTGTCCGAAGCGCGCGCCGGATCGTTCGCCGCCGCCGGAGGCGAAGATCGAGTCGTCGTTCATTCGCGACGCCGTCGCCGAACTCGCGTCGGATGAAATGAACGGTCGCGGACCCGGTACGGCCGGCGACAAAAGTGCGCGCGCTGCGTTGCGTGCGCGGCTCGAAGCGATGGGCTACGCGCCGGGCGCGGCCGACGGATCGTGGGAGCAGCCGTTCCCGATCGTCGGGGTGAAGGCCGAGGTCCCGAAGACGTGGAAGTTCTCGGGCGCCGAAGGCGAAGCGTCGTTCGATTGGTGGGAGGACTTCATCGCCGCGAGCGGCGTGCAGGAGGAGGAGGTCTCGGTTCAGGACGCGGAGGTGGTGTTCGTCGGCTACGGGATCGAAGCGCCCGAGGAGAACTGGGACGACTTCGGTGACGCAGATCTGAAGGGCAAGTTGCTCCTCGTCTTGAACGACGACCCGAACTGGGACCCCGCGCTGTTCGGCGGTGCGCGCAAGCTCTACTACGGCCGGTGGACGTACAAGTACGAGAGCGCCGCGCGACAGGGGGCGGCGGGCGCGATCATCATCCACACCACGCCGTCGGCGGGGTACCCGTGGCGTGTCGTGCAGAACTCTTGGAGCGGGTGGCAGTTCGGCCTCCCCGCGGCCGGCGAGCCGCGCGTCGCGATCCACGCGTGGGTCACCGAAGACGCCGCGAAGCAACTCGTGGCGCTCGGGGGGAAGGAGCTGGACGACCTCGTGGCCGCCGCGAAGAAGCGCGACTTCGCGCCCGTCTCACTCGGAGTCACGGCGAGTCTCACGATGAAGAACGCGATCGAGCGCACCGAGACGGCGAACGTGCTCGGCGTCCTGCCCGGCTCGGACCCCGAGCTCGCCCAGCAGGCCGTCGTCCTGACCGCGCACCACGATCATCTCGGCACCGGTGAGCCCGATGACACGGGCGACGTCATCTACAACGGCGCGCGCGACAACGCGGTCGCGATGGGGCAGCTCCTCGCGATCGCCGACGCGTTGGCTTCGGGGGCGCGACCGAAGCGGAGTATTTTGGTCGCGTTCGTGGGCGCCGAGGAGCAGGGGCTCCTCGGCTCGCTCTTCTACGCGCGCGCTCCGACGTTCGCGCCCGGCCGCATCGCGGCGAACCTCAACTTCGAGCTCGGCGACATCTGGGGCCTCACCGAGGACATCGTCGTGACCGGCGCGGGGAAGAACTCCCTCGAAGACGACCTCCGCCGGATCGCGGAGGCCCGCGGCGTCTCCATCTCCGAGGTGAAGGACCCCGCGGCCGGCTGGTACTACCGCTCCGACCAGCTGAGCTTCGCGCGCATCGGCGTCCCGGCGCTGTGGTTCCGACCCGGCACGAAGTACGTCGGCAAGCCGGCGGGGTGGGGCGAACAAGTGCAGCGCGACTGGATCGGCGAGTACTACCACCGCCCCGGCGACGAGCTCGCGGACGACTGGAACTTCGACGGCGCCGCCCGCAACGCGAGCCTCGCGCACGAGCTGATCGTCGAGATCGCGAACCGCGCGGAGCTGCCGACCTGGAAGCCGGGCGACGAGTTCGAGGACGAGCGAGAGGCCGCGCTCGAGGCCGTGCGCTAGGCCATAACGGTCCTCGCTTCACGAGGACCTTGGCACAGTCCTCGGACCGACCGCTTCGCGCTCGGCCTCAGCCTAGGAGCGTGTATCGGATAGCCGCTGGGCAGCCACGCAGTAGCCACCGCTGGCGGCCCGGGCCGCCAGCGTCAAGCCGCGGAGGCGAGGGCCCTGAATAGCTTGAGTAGATTGTGGGTCGT
>JAUHYN010000779.1 GCA_030426505.1 bacterium
AGCCCGTTCATGCGCAGCAGGTCGGCGCGCAACACGACGCGCTCGGCTTGGTGGCCTCGATGGTCGCGGACACGACGAAGTCCTCCGCGGAGGTGCCCGGGAACCACTCGGCGATGACCGCGCGGCTCTCGGACTTCGGGGTGATGACGACGTCGACGAAGCCGGCCTCCTCCAACATCCGGCGCACGTCGTCGATGTGCGCGGCGCCGCCGACGCAGCCGGCGATCGCGGCGAGCGAGGACGCGATCGCGTCGGGGATCGGCGCGGTGGCGACGACGTCGGCGATCGCGACGCGGCCGCCCGGCTTCAGGACGCGGAACACCTCGCGGGCCACGGAGCCCTTGTCCGGCGACAGGTTCACCACGCAGTTCGAGATCACCACATCCGCGGTGTCGTCGGCCACAGGCAGGCGCTCGATCTCGCCGAGGCGGAACTCGACGTGCTCGGCGCCGACCTTCTCGGCGTTGGCGCGCGCCTTCGAGATCATCTGCGGCGTCATGTCGACGCCGATGACGTGCCCGGTCTTGCCGACCTGGCGCGCCGCGAGCAGGCAGTCGAAGCCAGCGCCGGAGCCGAGGTCGACGACGGTCTCGCCGGTCTTCAGCGCCGCGATCGCCTGCGGGTTGCCGCAGCCGAGGCCGAGGTTGGCGCCGACGGGGACGGCCGCGAGCTCGTCTTCGGAGTAGCCGAGGTGCGCCGAGGCCTGGGCCCCGGGCGCGCAGCAGCCGGGCGCGCAGCCCACCGCGCCGTCGCTGTCGGCGACGCGGGCGTAGTGTTCGCGAATGTCCTGTCGGGTCTGATCGTGGTTCGTGGTCATCTCTTCGGTACCTCCACCCGTACCGACGGTGACCTCCGCGAAAGGACGCAGAAAAAGATCAGTCCTCGTCGCCGCCCACCGCGACCTTGGCGCCGGTGCTCACGGCGAGGAAGAACCACAGCAGATCCCAGAAGCTGAACAGGAGCATGAGCCGCGTCCCCAGCGACAGGTCGCCCAGCATCTTGCCGCTGTACCACTTCACGAGCTCGTAGCGCTCGTCGGTCGAGAGCTCGTAGCTCTTCACCTGCGCGGCCTGGAAGTACTCCTCGAGCGCGACCGTCGCTTCGGGCGACGGCTCCTCCTCGTTGTCGATCCGAATGAAGCGGCCGACGTCCGCGGGGATCTCACCCTCGTCGACCATCCGGGCCATCATCGCGATCGTCACGTACTCTTCGTCCTGAACCAGCTCGGAGACGTCCCCGGCCGTGAACAGGGTGGCGATCAAGATCTTGCCGAGTAGGAAGCCGAACACCGCGCAGCCGCCGCCGATGAGCATCCCGTTGTCGGCGTCCCCGAGCCCGAAGCGCACGCCGATCCCGGCCACGGCGCCGACGCCCCACGCGACCCACCCCACCTCGTAGCCCGTGAGGAGCACGACGGCGGCCCAGATCCCGCCGCCGACCGCGGCGCCGATCAGGCCCGTGAGGATCGCGAACCCCACGCCCTCGCGATCGCTGGCGATCGTGCCCTTCTGGAAGTCCGCGTAGTTCGACGGGCGCCCGGTCGCGTTCGGCGCGGACGGCGCGTTCAGCGACTCCGGCGGGGGGAGATCCGGCGTACCGACGATCGTGCCATGCACCGGCGCACCGCAGCGCGGACACGTCCCCTCGGGGCGCGCGCGGTGCTTGAGTCCGCAAGAAGGACAACTCAACCAGGCATCGTCGGACACTCGAGTCCTATGCCGGTTTTCACTCGGCCCCTCAACGCATTTGGTTCGAATTTCCTTCAGGGCGTGAGTACGTACGTGAACACCGGATCGATTTGATTGTTCGCGGTACCACGGTACGCAAACACCCCCTGATCCACGCAGTAGAAGTACTCGTGTCCCTCCGCGACGAGCAGCCCGCCACTCACCGAATAGTCTCCACTGTCTACGATGAAGACATCCGCCGTGACGGCACACTCGCAGCCTCCGCGACCGGCCAGCGAGCACGACGCCGTGGCGCCGAAGAGCGTCTGAATGTAGCTCTGCAGCGTCGCGCACCCGCCGGCGCGCGAAGTACAGAAGGCGGGCCACGTGGTGTCCACCGAGACCTGGGTGCTCACCATCCGCGAGAACGTCCCGTCCCCGTTGACCTGCACCGTCCCGCCCGTGGCGATCAGTTGATTGGAGAACTGCACGCCGGGGCAGACCTCCGCGAACGACGCGAAGTAGTTCTGATCCGTGCAGGCGCCGCGGTAAGTCCACGTCCCCACCGGGTCACCGCCGCACGCGTCCGCCGCCGAGAAGTCGGGGATGCACGTCACCATCGGAGCGCCGCCGTCGCGCGGCGCGCCACCGTCCCTCGACGCCCCGGCGTCCCGCGCGATTCCTGCGTCCCTCGAGGCTCCCCCATCGCCGAGCTCACCTCCGTCGCGCGGCGCGCCCGCATCGTCCGCGGCGCCGCCGTCGCTCGCGCCCGCGTCGCCGGCCGCTTCACCGCCGTCACGCACGAGCGCGGCACCGCCATCACGATCGGGTTCGTCGATGGGATCCTCTTCGCCGGCGCAGGCGAAGGAGACGAAAGAGAGCGAGGTCATGAGCGCGAGACCGAGTCGATGTGAGTTCATGCCTCGAAATCTCTTCAAGGCACGTGCCGACCCGGTTCGAATTTCGTTCAACGCACGCGTGTCACGCCGACTGAGCACTCGGCGCAGATCGACCGTGAGGTCGACTTCACACTCCGCTCGGGAGGCGACCCGAAATCGCGACGTGCCGATCCGAGATCCGCTCCACCTTCAACGCGAGCTCCCGCCGCTCGAGCTGCGCTTCGATCTCCTCGATCGTGAACGCCGCGTGCAGCGAGTTGTAGAAGTCCGTGCGCAGCACTTCGGGTTCGTCGGCCGCGTACTGCTCGAGGAGCCGCAGCACCTCCGCCTCGGACTCCGGGCGGAACAGATCCGCGACGAGCACCGCGGCGCCCGGGCCGCCGAGTCGCGCGACCTCGCGCCACAGCACGTCCGGGTCGTGGAGGTGGTGCAGGAGGCTGTTGGAGATCACCGCGTCGAACGGGCTCTTCACCTCCACGCCGGGGAGCGTGCCTTCCACGAGCTCGATTCGGTTCGCGAGATCGTCGAGCATCGCCCGCCCCTGCGCGAGCATCGCCGCCGACCCATCGACGCCCGTCACGTAGACGTGTTTCAGCCGCCGCGCGATTCGCATCGGGATGTCCGCGGGGCCACAGCCCAGGTCCACGATCGAACCGGCGTCGAGCTCGGGGAACGTGTCGACGAAGCGCTCCACGAACGCCGCGTTCGCCGCACCGAAGTCTGCGTGTGCGTAGGCCTCGGCCTGCGCGTCGTCCTCCATCAGCTCGGGCTCGACCGTTCGCTCCACCGCGCGCCGCCATACCACGTCCGATTTTTTGCTGTCGCGGGTGAGGCCATGTAGGTTTTCAGCCCATGCACACCGAACGCCGTCACCGCCGCTCCGATGCCCCCGCCGAGGCCACGCGCCTCTTCCTGTCCTCGCTCGCCGCGCGGATCCGCGCCCGGTCGATCGTCCTCGCCGACACCGACGGCCTCCTCGTCGCGGGCGTCGGCGACGAAGATCTCGAGACCCTCGCCGCCCTCGGGGCCGCGGCCGCGCCCGGCACCCACGCGGCCGAGCTGATCGTCGGCGGGGTCCCGCTCCGCCTGTTCGCCGTCGGCGGCGAAGCCCCGCCCGTCGCGAACGCCTCGGAAGCCCTCAACCGGATCCTCGCCGCCTGAGCGGAGTCGGATCCTCTGGGACATATGATCCCTCGCCGCGCACCTTTCACGACCTGAGGCCGATACGGGGTTCGTGGAGCTTCGCAAGGTCAACGCGCTCGGTCGCGTCTCCCCCCCGGCCCCCGCCGAGAACACGTCGCGGGCCCCGGCTCCCGAGGTCCCGTGGGGCCCGAGCCCGGCCTCCGGCTCCGCACCCTCGACGCCGACCCGCGGCGCGCCGCTCGCGACCTGGGTCGGTCGCGCCGGGCGCACGATCGGCTTCGGCGCCCTCGCCGTCCTCGCCGCGTGCGGGAGCATCAACGAAGGCCCGACCCGCGGTGGTCCCCTCGGCCCGACGCAGTCGGAGGTCCGCCGCGAGATCCAGCAGGTCCCCGTGCGCATCGCGCCGACGCACTACTCGGCGCAGCAGAAGCTCGATCACTACCGCGCGATCTTCCAAGCCGCCGGCGGTCGGTGGCGCCCGGGTCGGACGCACGTCCTCGCGCTCCGGGGGATCGACTGGACGAACGGACGCGTCCACGCGACGACCGCGAACCCGCGCATGAGCGACACCATCGTCGTCCTGCGCGACACGCCCGGCGATCCCGGCGTGTTCGAGTTCCTCGGGTCCACGCACCCCGGGCAGAACAGCATCGAAGCCGGCCGCATCGGGCGCGACGTCGACCGCGACGGAAACCGGGACGTAGGCATGGTGAGCGAAGGCGCCTTCCGCGCCACCTCGAACGGCGACTTCCTCGGCGAGCCCAGCTTCCACATCACGCGATTCAGCGGCGCCGACGGCCTCCCCGGCGTGCGCGACACGAACCAAGACGGGATCCACAGCCCCGAAG
>JAUHYN010000780.1 GCA_030426505.1 bacterium
ACGCCGTTGCGCAGGCGCGTGGCGCGATCCAGAAACGTCTTGTCGAGGAATTTACGGAAAGCGCGGAAGGCCTGGACGACGTTGACATCGATGCCGCCATGTCGGCCGTGCGCAGGAGGCTGTCACCTGTCGATTCCGTGCGCGTCAGCCGCGCGGTTTGAACCGCTCGTAAACCCGGAACTCGAACGCGTGCTCGTGCCGCTCGTCCGCGGGGGCCTCGGGGTGACGCGCCTGTTCGGGACCGCCGAAGCCGCCGCGCGCTGGACCCTCGGCCCGCACTTCGACGTGGGCCTGGCGCTGCGCTTCGGCGACGTGGAGGTGGTGCTGAGCGCCGCGGCTTCCGCGTGGATCGCGCCCTTCGTGCTGGATCTCGGCGGCCGCATCAGCCTCGTCGCGGCGCGGTTCTGACGAGGAGCCCGCAGCAAATAGCTTCCAGTCCGCAGCAAGATCTCCCGAGCGCATCAGGCGCTGAAGAGTCGCACCGAGGAGCTGCCGGCTGCCAGCTGAAAGCTAGGCAAGGGCGCACGCCCGCGCAGCGAGCCGTAAGGCGAGCGAAGGTCACCAGGCGAGACTTGCTCTCGCCGTTAAGTGACGAGGCAAGGGCGCACGCCCGCGCAGTGAGCCGTAAGGCGAGCGAAGGTCACCAGGCGAGACTTGCTCTCGCCGTTAAGTGACGAGGCAAGGGCGCACGCCCGCGCAGCGAGCCGTAAGGCGAGCGAAGGGTGACCGGCTACGGCGTGACCTTGCCGACCACCTTCGGGAGCTCGGTAGCGAGGGGCGCGCCCTTGTCGGCGGTCTCCAGGAGCTTCAGCGCGGCGCGGGCCCAGCGCTGGCCGTTCTTGGCCTGCTCGTCGATGAAGTCGTCGTCCGCGTCGCGCGACCGCTTCGACAGGACGCTGTGCGCGACGGCGGCGGTGAGCGCTTCCGTCAGGTAGTTCGGGCCGTCCTCGAACTGGGTGCGGATGCGCTTCGAGGTCTTGAGGCCGTCCCACGAGCGGGCGAAGCCGCGGGCTTGGCCCCAGGCGGCCTTCACCGGCTCGGCGAGGGCGTCGCGGAGCGCGGCTTCGAGGACCGCGCGTTCGGCGGTCGGGAAGCCGGGGCCGACGACGAGGTAGCGCGTCTTGCCGTGGTCGACGACGCGGACCATGCCGTGGCCGTCGAGTGGGTTCGGGACGACGACGAGGCTCGCGGGGCCGCGGAGCTTGTCCCCGCCGAGGATCTTCGACGCGGCCGCGAAGTCCGCCTCGAGCTTCGTCTTGAGCTCCTTGGCGTGGTTGCGCTGGGCCTCGGCGAGGGTGTCGAACAGCGTGACGAGCTCGGCTTCGTCGCGGAGCTTCGAGAAGACGCCGTCGAGCTTGGGGCGGATCTTCTTCGCCGCGGGGGACAGCTCGACCTTGCCGTCCGCGAGCGCGGCCGACAGGTAGTCCTCGATCTCGCCCGGGTTGTTCTCGAAGAGCTTGCGCACCTCCTCCATCGACTCCTTGTCGCGGACCTTGCGCAGGGCGTCACGGACGTCGACGCGGATGGCGTGGAACACCGGCGCGCGCAGCGGAGGGCCCTTGCGCTCGGTCTCTTCGGCGTATCCGGCGGCGTTGAGTGCCGCGAAGAGCACGAAGACGTCCTCGTCGGCGCGCAGCTCGACGCCGTGATCGGTGATCAGCTTGGTCGGCGCGTCCTGCGTGGCCTGCGGGAGGAGGGTCAGTACGGAGAGGGCGAATAGCGTGCTGCTCATCGGTGTCCTTTCGGAGGCGGCAGTCTATGCGAAGCCGAAAGCGGTCGTCTAACGAAACGGCCGCCGAACCAGGATTTTAGGGGGTAAAAGGAACTCCGCGTGTAGCCGCCCTCCTCGAAGGGGTACGCTGCCGCGAAGGCACCCGACATGACACGCGACTGGCACATCCCTTCGACGACGCTCCGCCTCCTCACATTCGTTTTCGCCACCGCGACCGCGATCCCCGCCGCCCACGCGACCTCCGTCGGACCGGTGACGCCGCTCGCGACGCCCGCCGGGGCGCAGCGCGCGCCCGCGATCTCGTGGGACCCCGCCAACGGCGTCTACGTGATCGTCTGGGAGGACTCGCGCAACGTCGCCAACGGCGTCGACCTCTACGTCGCGCGCGTCAGCCCGGATGGAACACTCGTCGACTCGATCGGCATCCCGATCCTCGCGGGCGCGGTCGAGCTCGAGGACAACGAGCAGTCGCCGGACATCGTCTACAACAACCTCGCCCTCGCCCACATCATCACGTGGCAAGAGGTCCGCCCGCCGGCCGCGTTCACCGACGTCTGGGCGACGCGCTTCCTCGCGGACGGCCCGGGCACCGTGGTGCCCTCCGCCGGTGTCCAGATCACGACCGGCACGGACTCCGAGAGCGCGCCGGTGATCGACACGACGGGCGGCCAGCTCCTCCTCGCGTGGCAGGTCGCGGCGGGCGGTAACCGCTTCCTCCGCGCGCGGCGCGTGCTCCCCGATCTGTCGCTGGTCGAGCCCGCGTTCGGCATCACCTCGGTGGACGGCGCGACGCCCGCGATCGCGGCGGCCGGCTCGAACTTCTTCGTCGCGTGGGAGGCCGGCGCGGATCTCTTCGGGCGCGTCATCCCGGACGTCGGCCCGAACCCGCCGCCGATGGACGTCATGGTCTCGACCGCGACGCTCGCTCAGACCGTCCCGCACCTCACGCTGATCGGCAGCAACGTGGTCGCGGTTTGGGAGGACGCGCGCAGCAGCACGTCGTCGATCACGAAGGACGTCTGGGCGCAGGTCATGGACACCGCGCTGACGCCGCTCGGCCCGCCCTTCCCCGTCTCCGAGGCGCCCAACGATCAGGTGCGCCCGCGCATCGCCGGCCACGCGGGCGGCGGCCTCGCGGTCTGGCAGGACCGCCGCAACTCGGTGGCCACGGCGATCACGTACGGCGCGCGCCTGAACGCGGCCGGCGCCGTGCTGGATCCGGACGGCTTCCCGATCCTCGCGTACAACAGCAACGCGTTCGAGCACGCCGTGGCGAAGGGCCCGTCGGGGACGAACTACGAGGACTACCTCGTGGCGTCCGTCGCGTTCGGGATGCCCTCGCGCATCAGCTACCGCGTCGTGCGCGACGAGGTCCCGGGCGGCCCGCCGATGATGGGCCAAGGGACGCTCACCGTCCCGGCCGACGGCGCCACCCCGGCGATGGTCACGTTCGGGCTCGCGCAGGGCGGCAGCGGCCTGCCGGTCGTCGCGGGGACGCTCTACACGCTGACCGTCGACAACGGCGCCGTGAACATCATTCAGCCGGACGCGGATCCGAACCGCCCCGGCCACCAGATCCGCTCCGGTGAGGGCACGGTCGCGGTGTCGATGACGAGCCTCGCGCACATCACGGCGACGGTGTCTGTCGCGTCGGTCGAGGGGACTTCGACGGGCAGCGTGCAGGTCGAGTTCCTGAACGTCGCGCCGGTCGCGTCGAACGCCGTGCTCGCGCCCGCGGTGCCGCGCTCCGACGAGGACCTGACCATCACGTACAACTACACGGACGTGAACTCGGACCCCGAGTCCGGCACGCAGATCCGCTGGCTCCGCAACACCGCGATCCAGAACGTCTACAACGATCAGACGACGGTCCCGTCCTCGGCGACGCGCCGTGGCGACATGTGGCGCGTGCAGGTCACGCCGAACGACGGCCTGGACCTCGGCAGCCCGATCAACTCGAACATCGTGGAGATCGGGAACACGCCGCCGGTCGCGTCGGCGCTCGAGGTCCGCTACCGCCCCGCGATGGAGCTCGTGACCGGCACGCCGCTCACCGCGTTCTACGCGTACACCGATCTCGACATGGACTCCGAGGGCAACACGGAGCTGCGCTGGTTCCTGAACGGCGTGGAGCGCACCGATCTCATGGGCGACGAGGGCGTCGCGGGCAGCGAGGTCATCAAGGACCAGGAGTGGTATTTCACGGTCCGGCCGAACGACAACACGGACTTCGGTGAGGTCGTGCAGAGCCCGACGGTCACGGTGATCAACACGGAGCCCGTCGCGGTCGCCGGGCAGGATCGCCCGGAGGAAGAGCGCCGGGTGATCGAGCGCCGCAGCTACACGCTCGACGGCACGCGCTCGAGCGACCTCGACCCGCAGGATGTCCTCACGTACACGTGGACTCAGGTCATCCGCACCACGGAGCCGGAGGTCACGCTCTCGGACACGTCGTCGGCGACGCCCTCCTTCGTGGCGCCGAGCGTCCAGAACACGCAGCAGCTCCGCTTCGAGCTGGTCGTGAACGACGGCGAGGAGGACTCGGCGGTCGACTTCGTGATCATCGAGATCACCCCGATCGCGGACGGCGACGCCGACGGCCTCGATGACGAGGAAGAGGAGATGGCCGGCACGAACCCCGCCGAGGCCGACACCGATCGCGATGGCCTGAGGGACCGCGACGAGGTCGAGGCCGGGACGGACCCGCTCGACGAGGACTCGGATGACGACGGCGTGCGCGACGGCGGCGAGGGCCGGACCTGTAAGAACTGCAACGATACGGCGCCGCTCGCGGACCCGGACGGCGACGGCCTGATCAACG
>JAUHYN010000781.1 GCA_030426505.1 bacterium
ATGCTCGGCGCCACCGTCGGGATGGTCGTGCTCGGCGTACCGGGGAACCTGATGAGCCTCGGCGCGATCGACTTCGGGCTCCTCGTGGACGGCGCGGTCGTCATGGTCGAGTCGTTGTTCCACGAGGCACCGCGCGACGCCGAAGGGATGGTGCGCGCCGTGGACGACAGCAGTCGGCGCGTGGCGCGCCCGGTCTTCTTCTCGGTGCTGATCATTCTGCTCGTGTACGTCCCGATCGTCACGCTCGACGGCGTGGACGGGAAGATGTTCCGGCCGATGGCCACCACCGTGATCCTCGCGTTACTGACGTCTCTCGTCCTGGTCCTCACGCTCGTCCCCGCGGCCGCCGCGACCTTCCTGCGACCTCGCGACGTCCCCATCGCCGAGCCACGGCTGATCGCGGCGATGCGGAGGGTGTACCGACCGACCCTCGGTTGGGCGATGCGACACCCTCGGGTCGTCGCCCTGAGCGCGCTCGCGATGTTGGTCGGCGGTCTCACGTTGTTCGCGCGCGCGGGGGCCGATTTCGTGCCACAGCTCGACGAAGGCGATCTCGTCATCCAGACCACGCGCTCCGCCGACGTCTCGATCGAGACCGCCGTGCGCGGCGCGGGGCGAATGGAGCGCGCGCTGATCGATCACATCCCGGAGGTCGCGCACGTGGCGTCGCGGATCGGGAGCCCCGCGGTCGCGACGGACATCATGGGGCTCGAGCAGGCGGACGTCTTCGTCACCCTCCGACCTCGCGAATCGTGGGCGCCCGGCGTCACGAAACAGGACATCATCGATCGAATGGACCGCGTGCTCGTCGAGCTCGATCCGGGCTCGGACCCTGCGTTCACGCAGCCCATTCAGATGCGCTTCAACGAACTCGTAGGAGGCGAGACGAGTGACGTCGCGCTCTCGATTCACGGTCCGGATCTCGCCGAGCTCCGCCGCCTCGCCGTGAAGGCCCAGGCGGTGATCGCAGCGCAGGACGGCGCGGTCGACGTCCGCATCACCGCACCGCCCGAGGTCCCGCTCGTCGAGATCGAGCCGAACACGCTCGCCGCGGCGCAAGCGGGGCTCGACGCGGGGCAGGTCCTGGAGCTCGTCGAGGCGATTCGCACCGGCGTCCACGTGGCGACGACCTACGACGGCTTCGTCCGCATCCCGGTCCGGCTCCTACTCGACGTCGCGCCCACCGAGTCGGGGCTCTTCGGAATCCGCGTCCCGGTGCCGGGCGGCGAGGCGGTGCCCTTGGTCTCGATGGCGCGTGTGCAGCGACGGATGGTCCCGTCGATGGTCAGTCACGAGTCCGGGAGCCGGCGGATCGTCATCGGCTTCAATGTGCGAGGGCGATCGCTCGGCGACGTCGTCGCAGAGGCGAAGGTTCGGATCGCCCGCGAGATCCCGTTGCCGTCGGCGTATCGCATGATGTGGGGCGGGCAATACGAGACGCTTTCGGCCGCGCGACGGAAGATGGCGATCGTCGTTCCGTTGGCGCTGCTGTCCGTCCTGGCGTTGCTCGTCTGGACGTTTCGCCGGCTCGGCCCCGCGTTGATCATCCTGACGAACGTCCCATTCGCGGGCGTGGGCGGGATGGTCGCGCTCACGGCGCGCGACATGACGGTCTCGATCTCGGCCTCGATTGGCTTCATCGCTCTGTCGGGAATCGCGGTCCTCAACGGCGTGGTCCTCATGAACGAGTTGCTCGGGCTCGAGCGGTGCGGGATGCGCCCGGCCGAAGCGGCGCGCGCAGCGGCGCTCTCGAGGATGCGCCCGGTGGTGATGACGGCCCTCGTCGCCGCGTTGGGATTCCTCCCGATGATGCTCGCGACCGGTGTCGGCGCGGAGGTTCAGCGCCCCCTCGCCACCGTCGTCGTGGGCGGGCTCGTCAGCTCGACCCTGCTGACGTTGTTGATTCTCCCATCCCTGTACGGCTGGATACGGAGTGTGAGGGCGCGATGAGGATCCTGTTGGTCGAGGACGAACGGCGCCTCTCACAGATCATCACGCGTGGCCTCCGGGAAGAGGGACATCGAGTCGACGCCGTCGCACGCGGCCTCGACGCGCGGGAGCAGGGGATGACGCTCGACTACGACGTCGTCATCCTCGACTGGATGTTGCCCGACCTCGACGGGATCGAGGTCCTGCGCGACTGGCGCGAACACGGTATGCGTGTGCCGGTCCTGATGCTGACCGCGCGAGGCTCGACGCCGGAGAAGGTCGCGGGGCTCCGCGCCGGCGCCGACGACTATCTCCCCAAGCCGTTCGACTTCGAGGAGCTCATCGCCCGACTCGAGGCGCTCCATCGGCGCAACGCGGGTGTCGACCGGCCGCGAACGGTCGGGGACGTAACGCTGGATGTACGACGTCGCGCGATGTCGTGCAGCGACGAGTCCGTCCACCTGACGGCGCGCGAGTTCGCGCTGGCCGCGTACATGTTCGAGCGTGTCGGCGACGCCGTGACTCGATCGGATCTCCTCTCCGCGGTCTGGGGCGCGAGCTACGACGGCGACCCGAATGTCGTCGATGTGTACGTCGGGTACCTGCGCCGCAAGCTCGAACGGATCGGCGCGCGCGGCGCCTCGATCCAGACCGTGCGCGGGGTCGGCTACCGCCTGCACGCCGAGGACGCGTGAGGCTCCGCGCGAAACTCCTGTTGGGGGGCGCCGTCGTTCCGGCTGCGTTCCTCGCGGCCGTCGTCGTGCTCGGGGGTTGGCTCTTCCGCGCGAGTCTCCTCGCGTCGCTCGACGAGGCGCTCCGGGCGCAGGCCTCCGTCGAGTCCGTGAGCCTGTTCGACCAAGAGACGCCGCACCTCCACGTCCCGAGCGATCCCCCGCTCGTCCACGCCGCAGAGGCCGCTTCGCGCGCGGTGTTCGATGCCCGAGGCACGCGCATCATCACTGCGCCCGGCGCCATCGACGTGATCACGGCGTTGCCACCAGACACGATGGCGCGCACCCCGTGGCTGCGCACCCGCCGCACGCCGGAGGGGATCGAGGTCCGTGAGTTGTTCGTCCGCGTCGTCGCGCCGACCGACAAGGTCTACGTCCTGTGGGTCGCGCAGTCGCTCGCGCCGATCGAGGCGACCGTCGCGGCGTTCATTCGCACCGTCGGTGGCCTCGGTGTCCTCGCGATCGTGTGTCTGCTGTTCCTGCAGGCGCGCTTCGCTGCGCGCCTCGCGCGGAGGATCGGGGGCCTGGCGCACCACATGACGCTCTTGATGGCGGGCGACCTTTCGGGGCGCCCCCCCGACGATGAGACGGCGGACGAGCTCGGTGCGCTCCGCGCATCGATCGCGCAGGCGACGGAGCGACTCGATGCCGCCAAGCGCGCGCAGGATCGCCTGATCGCCGATGCGGCGCACGAGCTCCGCACGCCGTTGGCGGCGCTTCGGGCTCACATCGACGTGACATTGCGGCGCGAGCGGAGCGCCGAGGAGTTGAGGGACGCCTTCGCGGAGCTCCGGGAAGAGGTCGATCGCCTCGGAGCGCTGGCTACGAAGCTCCTCGAGCTCGCGCGAGGGCGTCACGTCGAGTGGCGCATGTCGCCGCAGTCGATCGTCGCCCTCGCGCGTCAGGCGATCGACGCGCGCCGCGGTTCGGCCGCGTCGAAGTCCGTCGACGTCCGACTGACTGCACCCGACGACGCGACCGCGTCCTGCGATCCCGAAGGGATGCGTCGGGCCTTCGACAACCTCCTCGCGAACGCGATCGAGTTTGCGCCCGAAGCCTCCCGTGTCTTCGTCGTCATCGAGGACGCAGGCGATTCGTGGGACGTTTGCTTCGAAGACGAGGGCCCGGGCGTCCCCGTCGACGAGCGTGAAGCCATCTTCGATCCGTTCCGACGTCTCGACACGTCCCACGCGGGTGCCGGCCTCGGGCTCTCGATCGTGCGCGACATCGTCGAGCGGCACGCCGGCCGCGTCACGGTGGAAGACGGCGCCGTCGGTGCCGCATTCAGGGTGTCGATCCCGAAGCGCGCCGACCGAGATTCGATCGTCGCGGCTCAGTGATCCCCGAAGCCCTGGCGGACGTTCGGATCGAAGAACACCTGGTGCGGCCGCGCGGCGCCGATCGTGTTCTTCATCTGCACGCTGTCGAAGTCGACGAAGAAGTTCGGGTCGATCGTCATGCCGCCGTTCTCGTGGTCGATGTCGATCTTCCACAGCCCGTAGCCCGTGTTGCGCGTGACGCCGGCGGGGAACTCGTCGTCGTCCCACGTGGAGAGGAGGCTGTTCGTCACGTACAGGCGCTTGTTGTCGGGGCTCAGGCGCATCATCTGGGCCCAGGGGATCGGGACCTCGGCGGTCTTGATCGGGTTGAACGGGTCCGTGATGTCGTACTGCATGACGGAGTTGCCGGCCCAGTTCGACACGTAGAGGAAGCGGTCGTCCTTCGAGAGGAGCATGTCCGTCGGGACCGAGAGCGGGGGGAGGGTGATGGCGACGTCGAAGTCGTAGACGCCGTCGAGATCGAGGTCGCTCCAACGCCAGATCTCGGAGCTGCCCGGCGCGTTCGTGAAGCCGATCGTCGAGCCCTCGTCGCTCGTCCAGCGCACCTCGAG
>JAUHYN010000782.1 GCA_030426505.1 bacterium
CGCGGCGCGTGATCCGGCCCCGCTCGTCCCCGACCAGCTCGAACGAGCGCCCCTCGGGCAGGAAGAGGAACGGGCTCGTGCGGGAGAGATCCACGCGACCGGGGATCGAACGCGCGTACCGCCCCGACGCGTCGATCAGATCGATCGCGAGCGCCGTCCCGCGCGCGAGGCCTTCGACCGACGGATCCAGGATCGACGCCTCGACTCTGACCGGCGCGTGAACGACGTCGTCCGGGTAGCGCGCGTTCGACGCGAGCGCGCCGTCCGCCGCGCCGCGCTCGGTGGTGACGACCACACGAATACGAAGACGCCCGCGGCCCTGCACCGTGAGGCCTTCGACGACCGCCGGCAGCGCGTCGATCGCGCTCGCGTTCGGCGGCGTCTTCACGACCGAAGGTGGGGAGGCCTCGACCTGGATCTCGACCGTCGCGCCCTCGAGCTCGAGCGGCGCGCGATCGTCACCGAGCGCTTCGAGGTGGAGGTCGACCGCGGTCGGCGTGTCGGTCGCGGTCACGATGTCGAGGCAGTCGTCGCAGGGCGCGTCGTCCTCGAAGAGCCGGACGCGGACCGAGGCGGGCGCCCCTTCGAGGTCGTCTTCCGGCGTGACGTCGAGGACCGCGATCGACTCGGCTTCGCGCGCGACGTACAGCCCCTCGCCGCCCGCGACGTCGAACGTGTCGGCGTACGCGCGGTAGCGACCGACCGGGAGCACGACCGCGCGCTCCGCGTACGACTGGCCTTCGAGGAACACGCGGACCGGGCGGCGCGCCTCGGCTTCGTCTTCGAGGAAGAGCTCGGCGTCGCCGTCCTCGGAGCGCACGACGACGGTCAGCACGCCAGCCGGACGCGCGAGGAGCTCGACCTCGACCTGTTCGGATCCGAGCGGGATCGTCCGCGACGCGCGCGCGACGTACGAAGGCATGAAGCCTCCGACGAGCACCGGCCCCGGGCGATTCGTCCGCGCGATCGCGCGGAACACGAGCGGGCGCTCCGCCGGGACGCCGAGCTCGACCGCGACGAGCGGCGGCGTGATCGTCGCGCTCGCGACGACGAGGTTCTCTTCGGGATCGAGGACACTGATCACCACCGACTCGACGCCGTCGGGCACGGCGCCGAGTCCGACCACCGCGGTCCCGAAGGGCGACGGCGAGCACGCGAGCGCGAGCGCGGCGATCAGTGGAGTGACGACGAACGGACCCCGCATCACTCCTCCTGGAACGTGACGTCGACCGACACGTTCGGGCCCTTCGGCGGGACCTCGTCCTCGAAGAACGGGGGCGGCCGGATCGCGTCCTCGAGCTCGAGGCCGGCCGGGCCTTCGCGGCTGCCGCGGACGCGATCCGCGTAGGTGGTGAACGGGCCCGACTCGACGGTGACGCGCTCGGGAGGTGGCCCGCGTCGCAGCGCCCGCGCGAGGAGGAATGCCTCGAAGCCGAGGACGTCGCCGAGCGCCTCGCGCGCTTCGAGCGCGGCGAGATCCGACAGCGCGCGACCTCCGGGGCGCACTCCGGATCGCCGGCCGCGGGATCCGGTGCGGGCGATCTGGCCGGTGGTGACGCCGAAGTCGCCGTCGAGCGTCGAGAGCTCGGCGCGCCCGGCGCGGACCGTGACGATCACGCCGGTCGGCGCGCGCTCGATCACCAGCGAAGTGCGCGGCTCGAGCACGACGCTCGCCGCACCCGTCTCGACCGTGATCGCGTCCGGCCCGGCTTGGATCCACACGCGACCGGACGCGAGGTCGAGGCGCGTGGCGTCGCGGACGAGGGCGCGGGTGAGCGCGGAGAACCTCACTCGCGCGCCGCGCCCGAGCTGCAGCTCGGCGTAGCCGTCGTCCTGCGTGGCGACGCGATCGTTCGCGGCGAGCGCGACGCCGGTCTCGGCCGGGACCGTCCCGCCCTCGGCGCGCGCAACGGTCGTCCCGAACGCGACGCGCACGACGCCGGGCTGCGGCGACGCGATCGCGAGCAGCGCGACGACGGCGATCAAAACACCACCTCCGCACCGACCGAGAGGACGTTCGAGACGTACTCGTGACGATCGCGCGCCTGGTTGTCGACCCACCGATCCTCGACGACGACGTAGACCTGATCCGTGAAGCGCGCGCGCACCCCGAGCGCCGCCACGATCCTCAGCTGCGTACGCGTCGCGGCCGGACCGATGATCGCGAGGTCGCCGACCGGGCCGTACTCGCGGAGCGTCAGCCCGACCCCGGTGTAGAGCTGGAGGTCCGGCGTCGCGAACGCGACGAGGCGGCCGGAGAACTCGCCGCCCACCGCGTCGAAGGCGTCCCCGAGCGCGTCGTCGTGGATGAACGCGGCGGAGAGCGTCCCCGCCACGCGGTCGAGCTCGGCGAAGAGCGTGACGACCGCGCGCTGCCCGACGCGATCGCGGTTGAGCGAGCTGACGATGTCGTCGGGCGGGCTCGTGTCGATCACGTCGGACGCGGAGCCGTAGAGCCCGAGGCGGAGGCGCACGCCGGCCGCGAGCTCCAGCGTGAGGTCCGGGCCACCTTCGATCGTGGTCGCGTAGTGTGTGTCGAAGAGCGCGCCGTGGACGTCGATGAGCCGCGCCGAGAGCCCGAGCACCGCGAGCGAGGGGTGTCGGCTCAGCGGGTACGTGATCGCGCCGGACAACGTGAAGGCCGTGATGTCGAGGCGGTCGTAGGTCTCGCGTTGGATGAGGTAGACGTGCTGATCGATCCGCCCGCCTACGCGCGCGGTGAACGGACCGACGGGCGTGACGATGTCGCCGTCCACGCCGAACGCGAGACGCAGCCCGGCGCGGCGCGGCTCGCGACCGCGCGCGAGGTACGCGGGGTTGGTGGCGTGGTCGAACGTGGAGCGGAGGCGGAGGCTATACCGCGCCTCGTCGCGCGCGCGGATCTCGCCGAGGAGATCGCGCGACGCGGAGAGGAAGACGGGCGCATCGACGAGCCCGGCGCGGGACAGCGCGAGCTCCGCGAGGCGCGCCGCGCCCTGGTAGCTCCCCTCCGAGGCCTCGACCGACGCGAGCGTGAGCGACGCCATCGCGCCGCGGCGCGTGTGTTCGTCGACCAAAGGTATGGCGCGGCGGACGGCGGCGCGATCCGAGAGCGCGGCGGCGGCGAGATCCGACTCCCAGGTGACGGTGTCCTCGAGGGTCTCGCGGGCGTCCTTGTCGCGGCCGAGCTCCGCGAGGATCGTCGCGCGGAGGAGCCGCGCTTCCGGGTCGGGATCGCCGGCGGTGAGCGCGGCCTCGATCGCGGCGAGGGCCTCGACGGGGTCGCCGTTCTTCAGGGCGGCGGCGGCGAGGTCGCGCGCGTAGATCGGTGAGGTCGGGTCGAGGCGGTGGGCTTCGGCGAGGCAGGTGACGGCGGCGTCGAAGTCGTCGGTGAGGAGGCGCTCGTAGCCGTGGGCGCCGAGCTGTTGTGCGCGGTCGGTGGCCGGCGTCGCGGTGCTGGTCTGGACGGGGCAGCCCGTCGCGGCGACCAGGACCAGGAGCGCCGTGATCACTCGTCGCCTCGCAGGTCGCGCTTCTCATCGCGGTCGCGGATCGCGGCGCGCTTGTCGTAGGTCGCTTTGCCGCGGCAGAGGCCGAGGTTGATCTTCACGCGGCCGTTCTTGAAGTACACGTCGAGCGGGATCAGCGTGAGGCCCTTCTCGCGCACCTTCGCGTTGAGGCGCTCGATCTCGCGCCGGTGCATCAGGAGCTTCCGGGTGCGGACGGGGTCGTGGTTGAAGACGCTCGCGTTCGAGTACTCGGCGATGTGGGCGTGGTGGAGGTAGGCCTCGCCGTTCTCGATCATGGCGTAGGCGTCGACGAGTTGGATCTTGCCGTCCCGGAGGCTCTTCACCTCCGTCCCGCGCAACACGACGCCGGCTTCGACTTCGTCCACGACGGTGTAGTCGAACCGCGCCTTGCGGTTCTTCGTGATCACCTGGACGCCTTCCGGCAGCTTGGGGCCCTTCTTCTTCGCCACGGTCGAACGGGGAGCCTACGAGTCGAGGCGCACGTTGTCGATCAATCGCGTCGCCCCGACGCGCGCCGCGACGAGCATCACGGTGGGGTGCGTCGCGTCCTCGACCTCGCTCAGGGTGAGGGCGTCGCGGAGCTCGAGGTACTCGGGATCGACGCCCGCGGCGTCGAGGACCGCGCGGGCGGTGTCGAGGAGGGCGGCCTTGTCGGCGGTGTCCTTTCGCTTCGCGCGCGCGGCGAAGAGCGCCTGGTGGAGGGCGAGCGCGCGGTGGCGCTCGTCGGGGGAGAGGTAGCGGTTGCGCGACGACATCGCGAGGCCGTCCGGGTCGCGGACGATCGGGGCGCCGACGATCTCCACGTCGAGGAAGAGGTCGCGCGCCATCGTGCGGATCGTCGCGAGCTGTTGGTAGTCCTTCTCGCCGAACACGGCGACGTCGGGGCGGACGATCTCGAACAGGCAGAGGACCACGGTGGTGACGCCGTCGAAGTGGCCTGGGCGGTGTGCGCCGCAGAGGCCTTCGGTCACGCGGTCGACGTGGACGAGCGTGGCGAAGCCGGGCGGGTAGACGAGCTCGGGGGTCGGCGCGAAGA
>JAUHYN010000783.1 GCA_030426505.1 bacterium
GCCCGTCACGGTCACGACGACCGACTGGGCTCCGTCGACCGCGCCAAACAACGCAGTCGCGATCGTCTCCAGTGCGCTCTGCCGACCCACCAGCGGATCGAGGCGCGTCGCGGTCGGCTTGGAGCCGCGCGTCCGTTCGACCTCCAGGTGATTCGGCGCCACGCGCACCAACGACCGCGCGCCGCCGAGCGCCCGCGCGGTCTCGACGTCGATCGCGACGCCCGGCACCGCCAGCGCCGCCCCGGCGACCGCGAGGTCCACGGCCTGCCCCACGATGTGATCGCCGCCTTGGGTCGCGCGCCCCGACGCGACGCCGAACGCCGAGGCCGCGCTGCGCGCCGCGAGCGCCGCGTCGACCGCGCGCCGAACCTCGTCGCCGTACCAGGTCTCGACCCCGAAGAGCCCGATCCCGCTCTGCCCAGCGAGCGCGAGGTACTCGCCACCGTTCGCGCGGACCGCGGCCTCCAGGCGCTCGTGCTCCGAGACGAACGACGCCATCAACACCGCGACGATCCGCTCCGCGCCCTCGACGAGCCGGACACCCGTCGGGGTGAGGCGGTCCGTGCGCGTCGCCTCCGCCGGCCCCACCGACTCGAGCGCGCCGCGCAGCGCCGCCGCGCTGTCGAAGCGCTCCGCGACCCGCGCCGAGAGCGCGCGATCCACGATGCGCGCGAGAGGCGTCGGCACGTGCGGCGCCACCTCGGACAACGGGCGAAACGCGCCGCGCGCCGCCGCGAGGAGCGTCGGGATCGGCGCGCCGCGATCGAAAGGAGCGAACCCCGCGAGCGCCTCGTACATCACGGCGCCGAGCGACCAGACGTCCGAACGCGCGTCGACGTCCGCGGCGCCGCGCGCCTGCTCGGGTGACATGTACTTCGGCGTCCCCACCGCCGACCCCGGCGTCGTGAGGCCCGCGTCGTCGTCGCGACGCGCGACCCCGAAGTCGAGGACCTTGAGAGTCCCGTCGGCGCAGCAGAACAGGTTGCTCGGCTTCACGTCGCGATGCACGAGCCCCGACGCATGCACCCGTTCGAGCCCGCGCGATCCTTGGAGCCCCACGTCGATGACCTCCGGAAGCTCCAAGGGCTCGCGGCGCCCGCGCTCGGCGAGCGTCTCGCCGTCCAACAGCTCGAGCGCGATGTACGGGAGCCGGGTCGGCGAGAAGCCCGCGTCGAAGACGCGCACCACGTTGTCGTGTTCGATGCGCACCGCCGCCTCGCGCTCGAAGCGGACGCGCCCCTTGTCGGAGAGGTCGTGCAGGATCTTGAGCGCCACGAGGGCGCCGTCCGGTCCGCGCGCGCGGTAGACCGTCGACATCCCGCCCTGCCCCAGCGGCCCCTCGACGACGTACGGGGGCACCTCGGGTAGCGCGACGTCGGGCCCAACGAAGGTCGGCGCGCCGTCGACCCAGGTGCGTTCGTCCTCTCTCAAGGTCGAAGAGACGATAACGCCTTTTGGGGCCGCGCGCGGAGCGTCAGAACGTCGGACGCGGGAACGCAGCGGACGCCGTCACCGTGTACTCGACGCGCCCGAGCGCGGGGTGCCAGATCCGCCACGACGCCCCCTCGAGCGCCTCGAACGTCGCCGCCCCGCCCTCGTCGGTCACAGCGAAGCGCGCGTGCGCCAGCGCGAGGACGTGGCCCTCGATCGCTCGCCCCGCGCTCTCGCACGTGACGCGGACACGGCCCTTGGGCAGGCGGACCTGCGGGGTCGCCTGGCCGCGCGATACGAGCGTCGCCGTGAGCAGCACGAGCCCCGACTCGGCCTCCACGCGGGCGTGCGTGAGCGCCGCGCGATCGTTCACGATCTTCAGGCGGCGGGTCCCGACCAGGACGGACACCGGCGGATCGACGCCCTCGGCGCCGCACCTCAACTCGAGGGGCGGCCCGCGGCGTCGGCGACGAGGCGGATCGGTGTCGGCCGTGTCGGCGTAGAGGACGGCGTGCGAGACGGGTCGCACGCCTTCGGTGGTCTCCACCGTGACCGTCGCCGTGACGGTCACCGCTGCGAGCAGCCCGAGGAGGGGCACGGAGGTCTACCTGCGGCTCGGGACGGGCCCCCGCATCCGGGGCGGCCCGCCCGGGCTAGCCGCGGCGCTTCTTCTTCTTCTTCGGCGCCTCGGCCGACTCGGTCTCGGCCTTCTGCTTCTCGACGCCGAGCCCGATCACGTAAGCGCGGAGCAGCTCGATCTGCCGCTTCCAGTCGCCGTCGGCGATGTCCGTCAGCGGCGTCTCGTAGACGCCCGGCTCGTCGTCGACCGGGATGAAGAAGTTCGGCATGCCGACGCCCGGCTGCTGCTCCTGCGGGTTCTTGAACCAGTGGAACAGCCAGTCGTACTGCAGGCGCTCGTAGGTGAGCGTCAGGTTCGGAGCCACGTTCTTCGGATCCGACACCGGCCCGCCGAGGTTGTGGCAGTTCAGGCACTGCGCCTCGGTGAACAGCTTCTGCGCGGTCTCCTTGTCGGCGTCCGAGAGCATGTCGACCTTCTTCTCGACGTACGGGTAGCCGGTGTTCGCCTTCGCCGCGAAGTACGCGACGATCTCCTGCGCCGTCTCGTCGTCGAACTGGAACGTCGGCATCCGAAGCTCGTAGTTCTCGCGGAGCTTGAAGGGCTCCTTGAGGAACTTGTAGAGCCAGTCCGGGTACACCTTCGCGCCCTCGCGGATCAGCTTCGGCGGCGCGCGGTACGCGTCGTCCGTTCCGGCGTAGAGCGGGTAGATGTCGCCGCCGTCCAGCTTGTGGTCGCCGTCGATGTCGATGCCCTGCTCGTCGATCAGGTGGCAGCCCGAGCAGTTGTACGCGTCCAGCAGGTACTCGCCGCGCTGAATCGCGACGTCCCGCTCGTCCTGCATGTGCTTCACGTGCTCCGGGTAGTCCTTGTCCATCTCGTTCTGGCTCTTGAGGAACAGAACGATCTGGTCGACCTCGCGGTCGGTGAGCTCGAACTGCGGCATACGCGTGGTGGCGCGCTCGTAGGTGTACGAACGCGGCGCCTTCAGCTTCTGGCGCAGCCACGCCTCCCACGTCTGTGCGTGCGGGTCCGCGATCAGCTCCTCGACGTCGCCGAAGTCGAGCTTGTGCGGCAGCTTCGATCCGAACAGCGTGAGGTCCGCGCCGATGCGCGACGAGGTCTCGAAGCCCTTGATGTCGTGGCAGCCGAAGCATCCGTAGTAGCCGATCAGCTTCTTGCCGCGCTCCGAGGCGTCGTCCTTCTCCATCGCCGCCGTCGTGCGCGCCGGGAGCTCGTACGACTTCGCGCTCTTGCCCGAGATGTACGCCGCGACGTCCCAAGCCTCGTCGTCCGTCAGGCGCAGGCTCGGCATCCGCGTGTGCTTCCACCAGCCCTTCGGGTTCTTGACCCACTGGTAGACCCAGCCCGCGTTCTTCAGCTTGTCGCCGACCTCGGTGAGGTTCGGCGCGAGGTCACGCGCCTCGCTGCCCGGCATGTTCGACGCCTTCGTCCAGTCGTCGATGTTGTGGCAGCCGCGGCAGCCGACCTTCTTCACGATCTCCTCGCCGCGCCCGGCGTCCGCCGAAGCGGGCATCGTCGGCATCGTCGGCTCGTCGCTCTGGTCGAGCAGGTACGCGAGGATGTAGCCCGACTCCTCGTCACGCTGCTGCGCGCAGTTCATCCACACGGCCGGCGCCGGCGGGCCGCCCTTGGCGTAGTCGAACGCGTTGCAGTCCGCGCGCTCCGTGTTCGTGGAGCCGTCCTCGTTGATCGCGTTCGGCCAGAAGTTCGGCATGCGCGTGCGCGGCCGGATCTGGTGCGGGTTCTGGATCCAGCTGTTCATCCACGCGAGGTCGATCTTCGACTTCACCTGCGTGAGCGGCGGACCGTGCTTGCGCTCCGGATCGAGCGGGCCGAGCGGGTGGCAGCCCGTGCAGCCGAGGTGCTGGACGAGCTTGCGGCCCTCGGTGAGGTTCGGCGCGTAATCCAGCTCGTAGTCGTTCTCGTGGCAGTTGAAGCACGAGGCCTCGGTGTGGTTGCGGTCGTTGTCGAGGATCTGCTCGATCCAATAGTGGTCCGTCTTCGCGTGGTCGAACGGCGCGAGGTGCCGCGCGCCGTCCCACAGGTAGGCCGCGAGGTAGTTGAGCGCGACGCCCTTCGTCTGCCGCCCCTGACCGTAGTGGCACGTCGTGCAGCCGTAGGTCTGCACCGGGTGCTTCGTCATCAGGCCCCAGTAGTCGGGGTGCGTGCGGTACAGGACGTCCGCGTCCGAGCCCTTGATCCCGAGGTTCATCGCGGTCGCGAGTACCGGCTCGGTGACCTTATCGGAGCCCTCCTCGCCGCCGATCTTCAGGAGCTTGTCCTTCACGTCCTCGTAGGTGAGCTGCTCTTCCTCGTACCAGGAGTCGCGCACTTCCTCCGCGACCTCCATGTAGCGCTCCGCCTCCGCGCGCGTGATGCAATAGAACTTGCGGATGTCCGCCGCCTTGTTGCCGTCGTAGAGGACCGCGTGGAGGATCTCCTTGGGGTTCGCGTAGCCGCACTTGTCCCAACCGATGTGGCAGGTGTGGCAGCGGTCCACGAGGTCGATCTC
>JAUHYN010000784.1 GCA_030426505.1 bacterium
CGCTCACCTTCGAGCTCGGCGTCTTCCCGACGAGCGCGCCCACGCGGTAGTTCGAGCCGCCCGGCGCGCGCACCGCGTCGATGTTCGACACGGCCTGGACCATGCTCTTGCGGCCCGGGGCCTTGAGGTTGAGCTTGCCCATCGCGCCGAGCACGCCGGCCTTCTTGACCTCTTTGCGCGACACACCCTTTTGCACGCCGCGCGAGCGCCGCTGCACCTTCTTGGGCTCCGGTTCGGGCTCCGGCTCGGGCTCCGCGTCGTCGTCCACGGGCTCGGGTTCGGGCTCCGGCTCGGGTTCGGGCTCCGGCTCGGGGGGCTTCTCGAGCTCGACGTCCCTCAGGTCGTCCTTCTCGATCTCCGCCCACTGCTCGCGGGGGACCTCGCTGTAGGAGACACCCGGCGACAGCAGGCCAACGATCATGAAGGTCATCAGGTGGACGACGACGCTCATGCCGATCGCGGACAGGACATTCTTGTCCATCTGCATCGCGGCGTTCGTCGCGGAGAGCTTCGGCGGCTCGACGAAGCGGACGTGGAAGCCGTTGTCCCCGATGCGGAACGTGGCGGTCATCCCCGGGCGCAGCGCCATGTGGAAGAGGTTGCCGGTCTTGGAGACGGCGTTCTTCGGGATCTTGAGCTGGTCGAGGTCGACGCGTTTGCTGCCTTCGACAATCGCGCCCTCGGCGTCCGACGGGAACTCGAGCACCGCTTCGCGCGGGCCGCTCTTGCGCGCGAGCTTCACGCCCGCGTGTCCCGCCGCGGGCGCGTAGTCACCGGCGCGCCCCTTACCGAGCGTGTAGCGCTCGCCGCTGCGCTCGAGGAGGCGAGTGTGTCGGACCTCGTCCTGCGCGAACGCGATGACCTCGACCGCGAGCTCGCCTTGCGAGAGGCGGCCGCTCGACTCCACGAGCGTGGTGACGAGCGAGAAGCCGGGGCGGGCCATCTCTTCGAGATCGTCTTCGTCGAGCTCTTCGTCGAAGTCGACCGGCACGGGCGCCGGACCGGACGACGCGACGGCGGGCGAGACGCCGCGCTGATTCGTCGTCGGCGAGGACGTGGACGCCGAAGGGATCGGCGTGGGGTCGGGCTCGTACGGCGCGGGCGCGGCGGGCGAGGGCGCGCGCGACACGGGCGGCTCGAAGGACGGCGTGCGGGACGCCGGCGGCTCATAGGATGGCGGTCGCGAGAGCGCCTCCGGAGGGAGCGAGCGCGACGGCGCGCGGATCGGATCCGCGGCGCGGCTCGGCGCCGAGGATCGCGTCGGATCCGCGGCGCGGCTCGGCGCCGAGGAACGCGTCGGATCGGGGGCGCGGCTCGGCGACGCCGAGGAACGCGGCGGCTCGAACGCGTCGCTCACGAACGCGGAGTCGATCGCGCTGTTGAGCGCGTCGTCGTCCTCGATCGCCTGCGCGCGTGCGTGTCGCGGCGGCTGCGTGTGTCCGCGCGGCGCGTTGCTGTCGAACGCGACGGTCTCGATGTCCTCGTACGGCTTGGCGTCGGGCGTGCGCAGGTTCGACGCCGAGACGACGTCCGAACCGGAGATCGCGATCGACGCGGTGATCTCGTCGAAGTCGCCCTTGAGTTCGTCCTGGAGCAGCGCGTCGATCGCGCGCTCCGACTCGCGGTCGCGCACGATGTCGGTCGGCACGTTCCGCTGCGGCGCCTGCGGGATGACGTTGCGCGGCGACGACTCGAAGACCTCGGTGCGGAGGTCCTCGGCGAAGTTCTTCGACGGCGTCGCGGACGGGGAGGGCGCGGGCGTCGGCGCGGGGCGCAGCGAGCGCTTCGCGGTGGCGAACTTGATCTTGAGGGTGTGGCGCCCGATGCGGATCTCGTCGCGCGGGGTCACGTAGGAGTGTTGGATGGGGGCGCGGTTGACCTGCACGCCGCCGGGCGCGCCGAGATCGAGCACCGTCGCTTGCTCGTCTTCGTGCGTGAGGATCGCGTGGCTGGGCGCCACGAGCTCGTCGTCGAGGAACAGGTCGACGTCCTGGCCGCGGCCGACCATGATCTCCGGCTCGACGAAGACCTCGCTCCCGACGTACTCGCCGTCCCGGAAGACGAAGACCTGGAGGACGGAGCTCATCGGTCGTAGACCGTTCGGATCGTCAGGTGGCGGAACGACTTGCGGCGCTTCACCATGCTCGAGATTCCGGTCTCCTTCCGATCGAACAAGTAGACGGCGCCACTCTTGTTCGTCTGGCCCTGGATGAGCCGATCGTCGAAGTCGATGCGCGTCGGGCCCGAGAACGAAGTCTTCGGGACGAGGTCCGAAGCGGGCGCGGCCGGGGGCGCGGGCGGCGGCGCCTTCGGGGGCGGCGCGGGCTTGGCGCGGCGCTTCTTGGCGCGTCGCTTCCGCTTCTTCTGCGCGGCGACGGCGTCCTTTTCGAACGTCATCGCTGCGGGCGCTGCGACCGCGAAGGTCAGTGCCGTGACGAGGAGCCACCGCGACAAGCGAACCATCGAGTTCGATCGGTAGCCTCGATCGGAGGCGAAGTCAAACCGGTGGGTTCCATAACCACTGGATATGACAACGAGTCCTGGCGGTCCGGGTTGGGGGCGACGGACCCCTCGGTTCGGGCGGTCGGGGGCCTCGGCCCCCAGCGGATCCGCGCGGACGGGCGCCCTTCCATGTGGCACGAGTCTCGCTATAGATGAGGACATGAGCACGACCGGGGTCCTCCTCACCACCACTTCTTTCCTCTGTGCCATGGCGTTCGCGCCGATGGCCCTCGCTCAGAGCGGCGACGCCAACGCGGAATGCTCCAGCGGCCTTTGCGGCACGCCCAACCAGTCCGGCGGCGGCGGTTGCGGCTGCGGCGGCGGCTCGATCCTCGTGAACAACACGGACGTCGGCGACACGTATCAGTACGCGGACGACTACGACGGCGAAGGCATCGAAGACGACTACGACAACTGCCCGTTCGCCAAGAACCTCGACCAGCTCGACGCCGACGGCGACGGCGTCGGCGACGTCTGCGACAACTGCATGGCCGCGGCGAACGAGTTCCAGCTCGACGCGGACGGCGACGGTGTCGGCGACGAGTGCGACACGGACGCGGACAACGACGGCGTCCTGAACATCGAGGACAACTGCATCCTCATCGCCAACCCGGCGCAGCTCGACGCGGACGGCGACCTCCTCGGCAACGCGTGCGACGCCGATGACGACAACGACGGCTTCAACGACAGCGTCGACAACTGCCCGCTGTACCCGAACCCCCTCCAGGAGACGGTCACGGACAGCTCGCTGTGCGACGTCGACAGCGACTCGGACGGCATCAACGACTCGATCGACAACTGCCTCGCGGTCGTGAACTTCGAGCAGGGCGACATGGACGGCGACGGCATCGGCGACGTCTGCGACGGTGACACGGACGGCGACGGCGTCGCGAACATCGGCGACAACTGCCCGCGCGTCGCGGACGCTTCGCTCCTCGACCTCGACCGTGACGGCCTCGGCGACGCGTGCGACGAGCGCTTCTGCTTCGTGGTGAAGGACCGCCTCGCGGACGAGTCGGATCCGGAGCACTGCCTCGACCCCGACACGACCTTCGAAGTCCTCTCGCTCGATCACGACATCGGCGTCGTCGGCGAGTCGCGTCACCTCCACATCTTCGCGAACCGTGAGAACACCCCGATGCGCTACACCTGGACCGTCGTGAAGTCGCCGGACGGCAGCGACGCTCGCGTCCAGAACCCGCGCGGTTCGGTGACCTACTCGAGCGCGTTCGAGTACCGCTACCTGAAGGACCAGGTCGCGCGCTTCACGCCGGACAAGGCGGGCGAGTACCAGCTGCAGCTGTCGGCCGAGCTGGTCTTCCCCGACCCCGACTACCCGAACAACAACACGGCGCGGACGACGTTCACGCTCGTGGCCGAGGACGACGGCAGCGCCGGGGGTTGCTCCTGCGTCACGTCGGAAGAGCGTTCGCTCGCGGGCCTCGCGCTGTTCGGTCTGATGGGTGGGGTGCTGCTGGTGTCGCGCCGGCGCCGTCAGCGGTAAGCTCCCTCGAGTAGATTGTTTCGTGCTCTGGACGGCGGTCGTTTTGCGACCGTCGCCTTTCGCGCGTTTCGGAGGCCTCATGTCGAATCGCTCCTGGCTCCTCCCTCCTTCTCTTGCGGTCGCGCTCATCGGCTGCACGAATGCGAGTCTCCAAGCGATCGACGACGTGCCGATCAACCTGGTCGACAACCTCCTCGAGATCGAGGGCGAGGTCTGCACGGACCCGCCGGAGGCGACGGACTTTCCGGTCAAGATCATGTTCCTGATCGACGGGTCGGGCAGCATGCAGTTCGTCGACAATCCGACGCGCCGCGCGTTGGCGGTGGAGGAGGTCATCCTCCGCCTGCGCGCGAACCCCAGCGTGTCGTTCTCGGTCATCCGCTTCAACGAATCGGACGTCGTGCTCACGAAGCCCGGCGCTTCCGTCACCGCCGACGATCCGCTCGGCGTGGATCTGTCCGGCGCGTTCACGCGTGACCCGGCGATCCTCCAGCAGGCCGTCCAGGGCCTGCGCGTCGCCGACTCGGTGACCGACTAC
>JAUHYN010000785.1 GCA_030426505.1 bacterium
TTCCAGCGGTTCGGTCCCGTAGTTGGTATCCAGGTAGGCCGAGCCCGACCACGCGACCTGCGGACGGTCGAACTCCACTTCGATTCGAGCGCGGGGGGCGATCGGACTCCACACGTGTCTGCCCGCCGCGTCCAACTCGAATGTGCGGGTCTGTTCGAACTGCGGGACGAGACGCACGCGCCCGATCAGCGGCGAGACGATCGGGAACGTGATCTCGCGGATCTCGAACTCGAGGGCGCCGTCACGCCACGCCATCTGGCTCGGTCCGATCACGAACGTGTCCGCCGTGCGTTCGACGTCACCGCGTCCACGCTCGGTCATCGACCACTTACCGCCCCGCGGACGGTAGAGGGCGACGTTGAGCGCGCAGTGGTCGACGGGGTCCGCGCGGTCCGCCCAGTAGTAGTAGGGCGAGAAGACGCTCCCGACGAACGCGATGATCGTCAGCGCGTCGTTGCCGTCGTCGCTCAGCGCATCGAGATACCACCAGGCATAGCCACCCGGGACGACCTCACAGTCGAACGGGAGTCCTCGAGTACGGCGCCCGCGGCGAGTCGCCCCGAGAGCGTCGCCATCGGGATCCCGGGTCCGGGGTGGATGCTGCCGCCCGCCAGGTAGAGCCCCGGGATCTTCGAACGCGCGCTCGGGCGCGCGAACGTGGCCATGGGTCCGTGGGTCGCGCGCCCGTAGAGCGCTCCGCCGGTCCCGGGAAACCGGGTCTCGAAGTCGGCCGGGCTCGTGATGCGGTGATTCGATTCGGTCCGGCGAACCTGAAGTCCGCATCGCTGCATCTGGTCGAAGGCTCGGGTCGCGCATGTTCGGATCTCCGCGGGATCGAGGTGGGTCAGGTCGCCGTCGGCGGGCGCGTTGACGATGAGGAAGAGCCGCTCCGCACCGACCGGCGGCGCGCCGTCCTCGCTGCGGTCCTGCGCGCAGACGTAGACGGTTGGATCTCGAGGGAACGTCCGTCGCGAGAAGACGTCGTCGAACTCCGACGCGTAGTCGTCGCCGAAGAAGACGTTGTGGCGAGCGAGCGGAAAGCCGCTCGTCTCGGCGCAGACGCTGAACGTGAGCGCCGAGAGCGAGCGTTCCGCGCGTTGGAGGGCAGGGACGCACCGAGCCGCCGCCGCGCCGAGGTGGCCGGCGGCGATCGTCGCGACGTCCGCGTTGAGCACGACCACGTCCGCTTCGAGGCGCTCCTCGGATTCGAGGCGCACGCCCGTCGCGCGCCCGTGGACGACGTCGATGTCCACGACGCGTTCTCCGTAGCGGATCTCGACGCCGAGGCGCTTCGCGAGCGCCGCCATCCCTTCCGCGAGGCGCTGCATCCCATTGCGGACGAGCCACACGCCCTCCATCTCGACGTGGGCGACGAGCATCAGCGTCGCGGGGGCCGCGAAGGGAGACGAGCCGCAGTACGTCGCGTAGCGCGCGAACAACTGGACGAGGCGCGGGTCCGAGAAGTAGCGGCCGAGTTCACGCGACAAGACCTCGTAGGGGCGGATCCGCCACAGGCGCCCGAGGCCGCCGAATCCCATCCTCTGCACGAGCCCGATCGCGGTCGGCTTCGGCGCGCGAATGAACGTGTCCTCGAGGGTCTCGTAGATCTCGCGCGCCTGCGCGCGGAACGCGAGGTAGCCCTCGGCTTCGCCGGGGCCGGCCAAGTCCCCGATCGCTTCGTGGGTGCGCTCCGGATCGGCGAACAGGTCGAGCCGTTCGTCGTGGCTCCACGCGTGGCGGGCCAGGAGCTCGGCGCGGTCCGTGGGCACCGCCGTGTCGAAGTCCGCACCCGCCTGTGCGAACAGCGCGTCGAACACCCACTTCATCGTCAGGACGGTCGGGCCGGAGTCGATCCGCGCCTCGCCCACGGTCCGCTCGCGCATCTTGCCGCCCGGATGGTCGGCCGCCTCGACGAGCGTCACGTCGACCCCGGCGGCCGCGAGGTCGATCCCCGCGGCCAGGCCACCGAGCCCCGCTCCGACCACGATCGCACCCATGTTGACCCTCAAACTAACATGTGTTCAAACAAATGGACACAAACAAGTGTAAAGCCTGTTTGTCACACCAGATCGTGAGGAGGCGACAGCCGTGAGAACCAGAATCGAAGCCGCGCTCGACACCACCGTGGCGCGCGCGACCGGCGGTGCACCGCCTCGTTTGGCCGAAGCGATCCGCTACGCCGTGTTCCCCGGCGGCGCGCGCGTGCGTCCGCACTTGTGCCTCGCGGTGGCGGCCGCGTGCGGTGACGATCGCCCGGCAGTCGCCGACGCCGCGTGTACGGCGATCGAGCTCCTCCACTGCGCTTCACTCGTGCATGACGATCTGCCGTGTTTCGACGACGCCGCGTATCGGCGCGGCAAGGCTTCCGTTCACTGCGTCTACGGCGAAGCGCTCGCGTTGCTCGTCGGTGATGCGTTGATCGTTCAGGCGTACGAAGCGCTCGCGGCGGCGGGCCACGCGGCGCCCGAGCGGCTCCCCGCACTCCTGACGATCCTCGCGCGCGCCGCCGGCTCCCCCCACGGTTTGGTCGCCGGGCAGGCGTGGGAGAGCGAGCCGGCGCCCGACCTCGGCACGTACCACCGAGCGAAGACCGGCGCGCTCTTCGTCGCTTCGACCATGGCCGGTGCGGTCGCGGCCGGACGTGATGGTGTGCCGTGGCGAAGGCTCGGCGAACGCCTCGGCGAGGCGTACCAGGTGGCGGACGATCTCCTCGACGCCGTCGCGGATCCCGGCGAGTGCGGCAAGCCGGTCCTCCAGGACGCCGTGTTGTCACGGCCCAACGCGGTCACCACGCTCGGACTCGAGGGCGCCCTCGCGAAGCTGCGCGCACTCGTCGCGGACGCGGTCGACGGGATTCCGGATGTCCCCGGCGCCGAGCCGCTCCGTCAGCTCGTGATGATGCAGGCGAAGCGACTCGTCCCGAAGGCCCTGCAGACCGCGGCATGACGAACACGGAGCAGGCGCTCGCGAAGACGTCGTCGCTCTCGCTCGGTGATCGCTGGTTCGCCTTCCGCAACCGGATGCTCCGAAGTCCTCGGTTTCAGCGCTGGGCGGCCGCTTTCTGGCTCACGCGGCCGATCGCGCGTCGCCGCGCATCGGCGCTCTTCGATCTCTGCGCGGGCTTCGTCTACGCCCAAGTCCTCTACGCGTGCGTGCGCCTGAGAGTGTTCGACGCGATCGCCGACGAGCCTCGATCCGTCTCGGACCTCGCGCACTCGATGGACCTCTCCCTCGATGCGACCCGTCGACTCCTCGACGCGGCGGTCTCCATCCGGCTCGTCGAACGTCGCGGCGTCGACCACTACGGCTTGGGTGTCCACGGCGCTTCGCTCCTCGGCAACCCGTCGGTGGCCAGGATGATCGAGCACCACGAGATGCTCTATCGAGATCTCACCGATCCCGTCGCCCTCCTCCGCGGCGAGGTCGCCGAGACCGCGACTTCGAGTTTCTGGCGCTACGACCGAGACACCTCGGACGACGACGTCGCCGGCTACTCGCGGTTGATGGCGTCCTCTCAGGAGCTCATCGCCGCCGACATCCTCGAGGCCTATGCGTTCGAAGGGCACCGAAGGCTCCTCGACATCGGGGGCGGCGAGGGCGCCTTCGTCGGCGCCGTCGCGCGCGCAGCGCCCGACCTCGAGCTCGCGCTCTTCGATCTCCCGTCGGTCGCCGCGCGCGCGCGCGTTCGTCTCGCCGAGCGCGGACTGGGCACGAGAGTCGAGGCGCACGGTGGCGACGTGTTCACGGATCCGCTCCCGCACGGCGCGGATCTCGTATCGCTCGTGCGCGTCGTTCACGATCACGACGACGACGACGCGCTCGCGATCCTCGGCGCGGCACGTCGCGCGCTCTCGGCGGGGGGCACACTCCTCGTCGCGGAGCCCATGTCCTCGACGCCGGGCGCCGAGGCCATGGGGGATGCCTACTTCGGGATGTATCTGCTCGCGATGGGTCGAGGCCGGCCGCGCACCGCGCGTCACCTCGAAGACCTCTGCCGCCGAGCGGGATTCAGGGCGATGCGCGAGGTCCCGACCCGCCGTCCCATGCTCGCCCGCATGCTCGTCGCGACGGCCGAGTGACTCGATTGTCACGCTTACTTGACATCACATGCTGTCTAGTGAGAGTTACATGCTCGTGGACACGACCGCGATCGTCCTCGAGGCTCCCGAGCAACTCGTCGTGCGGCGCCTGCCGCTCGTCACGCCGGGCGAGACGGATGTCGTCGTCGACGTCGAGTTCAGCGCGGTGCACGGGCACGGAGCGACTGCTCTGGACCGGACGGATGCCGCCGTTCCCCGGCATGGGCTACCCGCTGGTCCCCGGCTACGAGTCGGTGGGTCGGGTCGTCGAGGCCGGGCGCGATGCGTCGGTGCGGACGGGTGACCGGGTGTTCGTGCCGGGCGCGAGCTGCTTCGGCGAGGTCCGCGGTCTCTTCGGGGGCGCGGCGTCCCGCCTGGTCGTGTCTTCGAAGCGACTGCGCCGGATCGACGAAACGCTGGGTGAGCAGGGCGTGCTCCTCGCGCTCGCGGCGACCGCCCACC
>JAUHYN010000786.1 GCA_030426505.1 bacterium
GTGGTGGTCGTGGTCTTCGTGAGCCAATCCTCGAGGGCTTCGCGTGGGAGTGTGGTTGCGATGAGGTCGCCGGCGTTCCCCCAGCGCGAGAAAAAGTCCGGCTGGCGGACGTAGTCGTTGTCCGGGGAGACGCGCGGGGCCTCGGTCGCGTAGTTCTCGCGGACCAGGCGGCGGACGAACGCCATGCCGAAGACGTCGTTCGTCTCCTCGTACCAGTGGAAGAGCTGCAGGAGCGCCCACGCGGCGTTGCTGTACTCGCGCGACGTCTCTGACGGCGCCTCGTTCTCGTACTTCGCGCGGATCGACGCCGCGCACAGCTCGGCGAGCGGCGTGAGATCCTCGTTGCCGGTGAGCGCGCGGTGCGTGCGCGCGAGGCGGAGGAACCACGCGCGGCCGTAGGGGAGCTCGAACGTCGGGCGATTGGTGAGCGCGTCGAGCTCGAGCATCAGGGCGTCCGGATCGAGCGAAGCGAGGACACGGTCGCGGATCTCGTCGTGACCCAGGCGCGTCGAGGTCTCGAGGAGCCCGAAGTGCGCGTGGACGGAGGAGTGCCAGTCGACGCAGCAAGAGAAGAGCGGGTGCGAAGTGTCCTCGCGCGCGAAGGCGTCGAGCATCGTGGCTTCGAGTCGCTCGAGGATCGAGTCCGCGTCCGCGCGGACCTCGTCGAGCGCGGGCGGTTCTTCGGGGCCTGCGTCGCGCGGCGGGCCCGCGTCGCGCGGCGGGCCGGCGTCGCGGATGGAGCCGGCGTCGCGTGGCGGACCGGCGTCGCGTTCGGAGCCGGCGTCCTGGGGCGCGCCGGCGTCGGCGGGGACGGCGGCGTCCGGCGGCGGAACGGTGCTCGGGTTGGATCCGGCGCAGGCGAAGGCGAGGGCGAACGCCCCGACGGACGTGAAGCCGGCGCGTGCGCGGCGTCCGCGCGTGGGGGACCGCATGGCGCGATGATAGCGCCCCCGAAGCGCGTTGACGACGACCGCCCGCGTCGGTGATGCAGTCTCGCGTGAGCTGGACGGTTACCCTCGCGTTCCTCGCGGTCGCTGCGCCGCCCACCGGACTCGAGGCGCCGCTCCCCGAGCGCGAGGTCGCGGTCCCTTCGAAGTTCTCGGACATCCGCATCCGCGACGAGGGGGCGTTCCGCTCGATGTACTTCGCGCGCCCCGACGGGACGATGGCGCTCGAGACGCGCGTCGACAAAGCCCACCCGGAGCGACTGGTCGTCCCGTACACGCGCGCGATGTTCGCGAGCTATCTGTACACGCCGAAGCCGAAGCGTGCGCTGCTCGTCGGGTTGGGCGGCGGCGCGATGGTACACTTCCTCGCGGCGTTCGATGCGGATCTGTTGCTGACGGCGGTCGACATCGATCCGGCGGTGGTGTCGTCCGCGGCGCGCTACTTCGGGGTGCGCTCGACGGCGAACGTGGAGATCGTGACGGCCGACGCCTTCGACGTGCTCGCGAAGAAGTCGCCGACGTACGACGTGATCTGGATGGACGCGTTCCTTCAGCCCTCGGAGGACACCGACGCGAACGGCGTCCCGCTCACGCTGAAGACGCGCGCGTTCTGGAAGCAGGTGAAGTCGCGCTTGTCCGAGGACGGCGTGCTCGTGGTGAACGTCAACACGGGGCCATCGACGAAGCGTGATCTGGAGGTGATGGAGGGGGCTGCGGGGCCGCTGTTCACGGTGACGCCTCGGGGCTCCGGGAACCTGATCGTGATCGCGCCGAAGCGCGTGCCGGACAAGGAGACGCTCGCGGCGCGCGCGAAGGCGCTCGACGGGCGGACGAAGTCGGTGGGCTTCGGGGACCTCGCTGCGCGGGTCCGAGGGTACTGAGGGGGTCGAGAGGGCTTCGAGCCTTCGCGTGACCTCGAGGTGCCGCGCGGGCCTCCAAAAAAGAAAATCTCCTCGTCTCCCGAACTCCTTGTTCAATTAGGCGATCGAGGCACGGCCCCTCGGCTGCGGTACGGCCGTCGTCCTCGCTCGGGCGGGGCTACCGATCGACCTCCACCCGATCGCGCCCGCTCTTCTTCGCCCGGTACAGCATCTTGTCCGCGCGGCCGAGCGCCTCGGTGGGCGCCTCACCGGGCGCCAGCTGGGCGATGCCCGCGGAGCACGTGACCGGGACGACCGCGTCGCGGCAGTCGATCGGCGCGGCGCGCATCGACTCGAGGAAGCGCTCCGTCATGCGCTGCGCCTCCTCCGCGGTCGCGCCGCGGAGGACGACCACGAACTCCTCGCCGCCGTAGCGCGCGACGTAGTCGGACTTGCGGGGGTAGGCGCGGACGAGCGCGTCGGCGCAGCGCTGGATCACCACGTCGCCGACCGGGTGCCCGTACGTGTCGTTCACCTTCTTGAAGTGGTCGATGTCGACCATGACGATCGACAGCGGCTGACGCGTGATCGGGACGAGCCGGGCGATGCGTTCGAGGTCCTGGTCGAACGCGCCGCGGTTGTGCAGTCCGGTGAGGCTGTCCGTCGCGCTCTTCTTCCGCTCCGCCGACAGGTCCGCCTGCAGGATCTCGACGTGCTCGCCCATCTCCACCAGCCGGTGCTCCGCGCGGCGGCGGGAACGCTCGAGCTCCGACGTGAGATCCTCCACCGTCGCCTTCACGCGCAGCTTGAGAGTCGACAGGTCGTCCGTCTCCACCGCCGCGGCCAGCTCCGAGAGCCGCCCCAAGACGCGCTCGCTTGTCTCCGACTCCTCGCACACGGTCTGAGAGAGGCTCGCGAGGGCGTCCATCAGCGCGCTCTTCACTTCCGCGAGCGCGCGCGGGACGTACTGCTTCTCGGCCTGCCGGCGCCGCGTGATCGCGAGCTTCAGCTCGGTCAACGCGGCCTCTTCGCCCGGCTGGACCACGCGCTTGGCCCAGTCCTCCATGCGGCCCTCCAGGCGCTCCGCGGTCTCCTGCGGGAGATCGAAGGCGTGTCGACCGAATGCGCGCGCGAGATCCGCGATGGCGTCGAGCGGCGAGGTCAGGGGCGCGCGGACCTCCGCCGCGCGAGACTTGCGAGAGAAGAGACCCACGCCCCCCACATCGGCCAGTACGCGCGGTTCGATGAGCGGTGCTCCGGACCGAGACGGGCGCCGGCTCGATCCGCGAACGGTCCCGACTCAGCCTGCGTCGCCACGCCCCGAGCGTGTCGATCTGACACGCGCGACCGCCCGCATTCGCCGCGCGCTGTGCGCGGCACGCGCCTTGAGGACGCGAACCGGCATGATCGATCCGACCTCCCTACGCACTCCTCTCGCGGTTCTACTCAGTAGCGCGGCGGCGCTCACCCTCGCAGCCTGTGGCGGCGACGACGGCGACGACACCATCACCACGCCTACGGTCGCCTTGTCCGAAGGCGCGCTCGTGACCTCCAACCCCGCCGGGCGCAGCGGCGACCGCATCCTCCGCGCGAGCGCGCGACTGGACAACAGCGACACCGCCTTCACCGACATCGGCGCGTTCGTCAGCGCCCAGAGCCTCGCGCTCGACGCCGCCGGTCACGGCTACCTCACGTTCGATCGCTTCGACTCGACGGGCGGCTTCATGGTCTACGCGGACCTCGCCGACCTCGCGGACGACGCGAGCCTCGGCGCGGGCGCGCGGGTCGTAGCCGGTGCCTCGACGAACCTCGTCGCCCCGAAAGGCCTCTTCGTCGCCGACGACCTCGGCCTCGTGATCGTCGCCGACTTCGGCGCCGAAGACATCAAGGCCTTCGCGATCGACGCCGAGGGCGACGTCGCCGCGCGCCACACCCTCGACATCGGCGACGGCCGCAGCGTCTGGGACGTCCACTACGACGCGACGACCGACGTCCTGTGGGCCTCCGGCACCGACGGCGTCGCGCTCGCCTACGACGACTTCTCGGTCGACTTCGGCGACGGCGGCCCGGACCGCACCCTCACGCCGACGGGCCTCGGCCAAGCGCAGGTCTCGGTGAACCTCCACGGCGTCGCGTACGACGACGCGCTCGACCTCTTGATCCTCTCCGACGTCGGCGACGCCGGCGACGCGACCGACGGCCAACTCTTCGTCATCGCTTCAGCGTCGACCGCTGACGGTGATACGCAGGTCGCAGCGCGCGTCCGCGGCGGCGCGACCGGCCTCGGCAACCCCGTCGACATCTACCTCGAGGGCGCGAACCTGTTCGTGGCCGAGAAGTCGAACGACGTCGTGCTCCGCTTCGACGGCGCGCTCGCGCTGGTTGGCGACCTCGACCTCGCCGCGGACGGGAGGCTGTCCGTCATGAAGTCCGAGTCGGTCGTCGTCTCCGCGCGCGGCGGCATCGGCGGCGGCGCCATCCTCACCGTCTCGAACCCGGTCGGCGTCGACGACGACGCGATCGTGCAGGCGCCGTTCACGCTCGCTTCGGACGCGGCGGTCTTCACCGAGCTCGGGACCGTCACCAGCGTCGAGAGCGTCGCGCTCTCCAGCGGCGGCGACGCTTCCGTGTCGTTCGACTCCGGCGGCCTCGGTGGCGTGCTCATCAGCGAGGACCTCGCGGGAGACGACGACGGCGGCATGCTCGGCGACGGCGACCGCATGATCCTCG
>JAUHYN010000787.1 GCA_030426505.1 bacterium
CCGCCGTCGTGAGGACCGCCGTCGTAGGGACCGCTGTCGATCGTGCCTGCGTCGCGTGGACCGGCGTCGCGAGAGCCGCTGTCGGCACCACCCCTACCGCCGCCGTCCCGCGGAGCGCCGGCGTCCGCGCGCCCCACGTCGCCTCCGTCCCGAAGCCCGGCGTCCGCGCCGGCGTCCGCCGCCGCGATCACCGAGCCATCGACGCCCGATCCCGAGTCGTCGCCCGCACACGCGCCCAACACGAGCGCCGCGCTCGCCAACCACACTGCTCGTCGGGACCCCACGGACAAAGGAGTGCCGGACGCCGCGCGTCCGTTCATGGATCGCGGATCAAACGCGCCGCATCGCCGCGACGTAGAACCCATCCGGCCCGTCATCGTTGGGGCCCGGGCCGATGCGGGCCTCGTGCGTCGCGCCGAGCCGCCCCGCGAGCTCCGCCCCGAGCGTCTCTTCGAGCGGCATCGCGACGAGGCGACGGTCGTGCCCCAACGCATGCGCGATGATGTCCTCGTTCTCCTCGCGGAGCACCGAGCACGTCGCGTACACCAGCACGCCGCCCGGCTTCACGGTCGCGGCGGCGGCGGTGAGGAGGTGCTTCTGACGCGACACCTCCTTCAACACGTCGTCCTGCTCGAGGCGCCACTTCAGATCCGGGTGGCGACGGAACGTCCCGGTGCCGGTGCAGGGCGCGTCGACGAGCACACGATCGTACTTGCCGTGTTCGCTCGCCTCGAGCGTCTCGAGCTCGCCCTTCTTCGAAACGATGCGCGCCGTCTCAGCGCGTGCGCGTCGCTGTTCGAGCGCGTTGAGTTTCTTGCCTTCCGGATCCATCGCGACCACGCGCGCGTCGGCCATCGCGGCGATCGCGAGTGACTTGCCGCCGGCGCCCGCGCACGCGTCGAGCACGAGGTCGCCGTCGCGCGCGCCGAGCGCGAGCGCGATGAGTTGGCTGCCTTCGTCCTGCAGCTCTACCGCGCCCTCGCGGTACGGCGCCCAGTTGTACAGGTCCACGCGGCCGCCGAGGACGATCCCGTCCGGCGCGAGCCGCGTCGGCGCGACGTCCACGTCGAAGTCTTCGCGCAGCCGCGCGATCATGTCGTCGCGCGTGGCCGTGCGGCGATTCACGCGCAACGTCACCGGCGCGCGCTTGGCGAGGCCCTCCGCGATCCACTCGGCGCGTCCTTCACCGAATGCGTCCGCCAACAGGTTCGCCACGAAGCTCGGCAGCGAATACTCCACCGCGAACCGCTCCACGCCGCTCAGCTTCGACGGCGGGACGCGGCCCTTCACGATCCTCGCGAGCACCCCCGGCAGGCGCTTCACCGCGTAGCGGTCGAGCGCCTCCAACGAAGCGAGATCCGCGCCGTGGTCCGCGAGGTACGCGAGCACGCGCAGCCGGCTCATGATCGGCGGGTCGACCAGATCCAACGATCGCCGCTCGCCCTTCGCCGCGCGCTTGAGGACGTCGTCGATCCGGCGCCGCTCGCGCAACACGCCGTACACGACGTCGCCGACGTAGTGCCGCTCGTTCGATCCGAGATCACGCGCGGACTTGAAGATCTCCGCGAGCGCGCGGTCGCCCGGTGCGCCGCCCTCCACCCGCGACAACGCGTCGATGATCCGGTCGTGGACCCGACCGAGGCGCTTGTCGATCGCGCCGCGCGGTTGAGCATCCGGCCCCACGCGCCCGCGCGGACCGAGGTGCTCCTCCTCCGGCGTGTCGTCCTTCTTCGGCTTCTTCGAGCGCGCCACGACTCACCTGCGGCGGAACATCCCGCGCTTCTCGAGATCCTGCACGGTCGCCTCGATGGTCTCCTGCGGATCGCGCGCGGTGAATCCGAGCTCGTTCTTCGCGCGCGTCGCGTCGCACGCCCAGTGGTACCCGCTCATCTCGACGCTCACCGCGTCGACCGGCGGCACGCCGTCGAAGGCCTCGTAGACGCCCTCCATCAGCTTCGCCCCGGCGAGCGCCCACTTCGACTTCAGCTTCAGCGTCGGCGGCGTGACATCGCCCGAGTACGCGACGCGCTCCATGAAGCTGCGCACGCTCATGTTCGCGCCGTTCAAGAGGTACCGGCGCCCGCGCTTGGCGTCGGTCAGCGACCGCACGAAGGCCGGCGCGCAGTCACGCACGTCGACGAACGCGATCGTCCCGTCCGTGATCGCCGGGATGCGACGGTTGAGGATATTGAGGACGTCGGTGGTCGACGAGAGCCGCTCGTCGCCGGGGCCGAGGAGCAGCGATGGGTTGAGGATCACCGCGTCGATCTCTTCGCGCGCGTTGCGGCGGAGGACCTCCTCCTCCTGCAGCCGCTTCGACGTGTAGTAAGGCCAGCGCCCGATCACCTCGAACTCGGGCGAGTCGTCCTCGGTGGCGGGGCGGCCCTTCTCCTTCGTGACCGCGATGGTCCCGGAGGTCGACGCGAGCACGAAGCGCCGCACCCCCACGTCGCGCGCAGCGTCGAGGAGCATCCGCGTGGCCTCCACGTGGATCCAGTGCATGTCGGCCGAGTCCTCGGGCCGACGCGACACCTTCCCGGCGAGGTGCATGATCGCGTCCATCCCGGAGAGGACCTCGCGCAGGCGCCCCTCCTGGTCGAACGCGACCTCGATCTTCTCGACGGTCTCGGGGAGCCGCGCGTGCTTGTTGCGGACGAGGGCGCGCAGCTCGTGCCCCGCGTCGAGGAGTGCGTCGACGACGGCCTTCCCGAGGAAGCCGGTCGCTCCGGTGATGAAGATCTTCATGACGATTGAACTCAGTCGGTCTCGTTCGAAATGGACGACTCGCGTCGCACCACCTTCGCGCGTCGCACGCGCCGCGGCTCCGCCGGCTCGGGCGGCGGGAGGTCACCGAGCTTGCGCACGATCTCTTCGGCCCGCACCGCGATGTGGCGGTAGGCCTCCGACTTCGACATGCCCTCGGTCTCCTTGGCCATGACCTCGTGCTTCAGCGGCTCACCGATCTTCACGAACAGGTCGCGCGCCTTCGGCACGGCGCTCCCCACCGGCAGCGCGTCGTGCGTGCCGCCGAGGTACATCGGGAGAATGTCGACGCGCTCGACGAGGCACAGGTGCCCCATCGCCGGCTTGAAGCCGATCATCACGCCGTCGCGCGCGCGTGTGCCCTCGGGGAAGATCAACAGCGACTCGCCGTTCTTCAGCGCCTCGCTCGCCATCCGCAGCGACTTCTTCAGTGAGCCGTGCCGATCCATCGGCAACAGGTTCGTGAAGTTCTCGAAGTACGTGCGGCGGTACGGGTCGTCGAAGAAGTAGTCCTTCGCGGCGAGCGTCCTCAGGTCGCGCCCGAAGTCACCGAGCGCGTACTTCACGAGCCCCATGTCGAGGTGGCTCGCGTGGTTCGACGCGACGATGAAGTTCCGGTTCGCCGGGATGTTGCCGCGGCCCTCGACGTCGACGTCGAGCAGCTGGTCGTAGCCGAACTTCTGCGCCGCGCCGAGCATCGCCTTGCCGAGCGAAGCGAGCGGGCCCGGCACCTGGAAGGGGCGCTCCTCCTCCTGGTTGCCGACCATCTCCGCGCGCTCGTTGGTGTCCGCGCTCTTGTCGCGCGCGGCGAGGCGGATGACGTCCTGCACGTTCTCCACCGTCGACATCTCGTCCTGCGTGATCTTCGCGCGCGGGAACTCGGCCTCGATCGCCGTGAACAGCTCGAGCTGCATCAACGAATCGAACCCGAGGCCGTCCGCGAGCGAAGTCGACACGGAGACTTCGTCGAGCTTGCGCTGCGCGATCGAAGCGATCGTGCGCCGCACCCACAGGCGCGTCTGCTGCTCCGGAGTCTGCGCGCGCTCCGTGCTCTCCTCGGTCGCCCTGCGGCCGGCACCCACCGCGCCCTCGAGGCGAATGATCTCTTCGCGGACGAGCGGGCGCTTCACCTTGCGGGTCGACGTCTTCGGCAGGTCGCTCTCCCACAGGTGCATGATCTTCACGCGGCGCGCGAACGGCAGCTTCGATCCGACCTCGCGGAAGTGCGTGCGGATCTGCTCGCGTACCTCGTCTGGCGACCAGCCGTTCTCCTTGGCCTCGTCGCACTCGTAGTCCGGCACGACCAGCGCCGCGACGCGCTCGCCCGTCCCCACGTCCGCGGGGACGCCGACGACCGACATCTCCTTGATGAGCTTCGACGCGGAGTACAGCTCCTCGATCTCGTCCGGGTAGACGTTCTTCCCGCCGGTATCGATGATGACGTCCTTCTCGCGCCCGACGATGTACAGCCGGCCCTCGTCGTCGAGGCGGCCGCGGTCGCCGGTGTGCAGCCACCCGCTCCGGATGGCGCGGGAAGTGGCTTCCTCGTTGTCGAGGTAGCCGGACATGATCGTCGGCCCGCGCGCGATGACTTCGCCCACGCCGTTGTCGTCCGGATCCGCGATGCGGACCTCGAGGCCCGGCAGCGGCCAACCCACGCTCCCCGGCGGCGACTTCATGCGCGGCCAGCCGACCGTGATCACCGGCGACGCCTCGGTCAGGCCGTAGCCCTCGTAGACCGAGAAGCCCATGCCGCGGAGGTCCTTGAAGA
>JAUHYN010000788.1 GCA_030426505.1 bacterium
GGCCACCACGTCCGTGTCGCGGTCGAAGACATCTTGCGACACCAGCGCTCCGATCGCATCGAGCGTCCCCTTCCCGAAGGAACGGAAGTTGCCCAGCCCCCGCTGCGCCGCGATGACCTGCGGCGCGCGGCCCTCCTCGGGAGGCAGGCGTGTCCACCCCGAGAGCAACCACAGGGCCGCGAAGAGGAGGGCGAACCGCTGGACGACCGAGCGTGACGTACGAAAACGCTACGCCTCGCCCCCGGACCTGTCTACGGGGCTCTGCACGCCCCGAGACCCGGGTGTTCGTTGTTGCATCCCCGCTGCATCGATAGGACTCGTGTCGGCGTGGAAGCCGAGCAGGCCGTCGCGCTGGCGCTCGCCACCGGTGCGCTCGCGTTCGGGCCGCTGCTCTACCGCCTCCTCGACCGCACCTCCTGGGCCCGCTCGCTCCTGGACGGGTTCGTGCTGGGCTCCGTCGGCGGGCTCGTCCTGCTGCACGTCTTGCCGAGGGTCCTGGAGACCGCCGGCGCGTGGGCGATCGTCGCGTTCGTGGTGGGCGTCGTGTTCCCGTTCGGGCTCCACCGCGCCGCGCTCGGCCGGACCGACAAGTGGGTCGTGATCCTCGGCCTCGTCGCCGTCGCCGGCCACGCCACGATGGACGGCGCCGGCATCGCCAAGGGCGAGGAGGCGCTCTCCGCCGCCATCGTCCTGCACCGCGTCCCGGCGAGTGTCCTCGTGTGGTGGCTCATGAAGCCGCGCTTCGGACCGCGCGCGGCGGCGGCCGGGCTCGCGTTCCTCGCCGTCGCGACGTTCGTCGGCTACTTCGGCATGGCACAGGTCCAACTCGACGCGACCGCCCTCGCGATCTTCGAAGCGCTCCTCGGCGGGGCGCTCCTGCACGTCATCGCCGGCCACGGCGATCTCGGCGCCGCGAAAGGGAGCCGGGGCCGCCTCGCCGGAGCCATCGTCGGCGCCGTCGCGGGGATCGCGCTGGCGGTCGCGCTGCTGCTCGACCACGGACACGTCTTGGGAGGGTAGCCCAGGGCGCTCGGGTCAGTCGTTCGCCGAGAGGTATTCGACGTCCGCGAGATCCTGCGCGCGACCGGCGGCGCGCTTATTCGAGATCAGAGCATCGCGGCCGATGAACGGAACATCTACGCCTTCGATGGTTCGGTGGATGCGGCCCTCCCAGGCCTCGTGGAACTCGACGCCATCTATCCTCGTGAGGACATCGATGCGAACGGGGGGGACGCCCATCATGAGCCCCTTTCCGGGCGACGCGAGGTCCACTTCGGAGAGTCCGAAGAGCGGCGCTCCGAACCTCCGAAGCGCCGCGAATACCCGCTCTGCGTTCTCGACGGTCGCGTCGACGAAGATATCGAGGTGCTTTGTGGCCCGGGGATGGCCGTGGACTGCTACTGCGTAGCCGCCAACCACGAGGAAACGCGCCTCAGCGTCGTTCAACGCGGAAATCAGATCGAGGAAGTCGTCGTTCACGCGCGGCTCCGGCTAGGTCGAACTGTTCGCGGCTCAGCTTCCAACACAACGCGACGCGCTCCTCCACGGACATCGCGAGGTGCTCACGTCGGGTAGCGGCCGCCATCTGGCTCGCTGCGTCCTCGGCGAGGACGCGCGTCTCCCAGGTGGTTGCGCGGAGTCTCCGCCGAGCCTCTGCGTCCGTCACACTTCGATCGTACCCTACGCGACGGACGAAGCGAAGCGCACCTCACCCCGCGAACACCGCGTGGTAATGCACCACGCCGCGCAGCCCCTCCAGCGCACCGTCCGTCAGCGCCAACGCCATGAAGTGATCCGCCGGGACGTCGTACGTGCAGGTCAGGTCGCCCTGCGCCGCGAAGTCGAAGCGCGCGTAGTAGGCCGGGTCACCGAGCACCACCCCGCGTCGACGCCCGCCGCGCGCATCGCCTCCAACCCGTGGCGCGTGAGCGCCGAGCCGACGCCCGTGCGCTGGACGTCCGGGAGGACCGACAGCGGAGCGAGCCCCACGACGTGCTTCGTCGTCGGCGGCACCAACGTGACCGGCGTAAACGCGACGTGGCCGACCACCGCGTCGCCCTCGACCGCGACCCACGCCGCGTAGCCCGGCACCGATCGCATGCGGCCGACCAAGTCCGCCTCGTCGCGGCGCTCGAACGCCGCCTCCACCACCACGTCGATCGCCTCGAGGTCCTCGCCGTGCTCCGCGCGCAGCTCCATCGCGGCCGAGCTTCACACGAACCGAGTCGCGCGGCACGGGCCGCTCACGCTGGTGCGCTCGCGCGATCGCGCCGCCGCCACACCGTCGCCACCGTCAGCCCCGCGAGGATGTGCCAGATGCCCCACCAGGCTGCGACCGCCGCGAGCCCGCCGCGTCCGCCGAAGTAGGCGAAGATCAGCACCAGCGCGAGGCCGGAGTTCTGGATGCCGACCTCCACGCTCACCGCGCGGCACTCCGGCACCGACAGCTTCGCGACCTTGCCGAGCCCGTAGCCGGTCGCGAGCGCGAGCGCGTTCATCACGAACACCGGCACCAACACGTAGCCGATCGCGACGAGGAACACGTGTCGGTTGTTCACGAACGCGACGATCACGAACACCGCGAAGAACGCGAGCGACAGCACGGAGAACGGCTTCCGTAACCGCTCCGCCGCTCGCGGCCAGAAGCGCGCGAACAACATCCCCGCGACCAGAGGCACGCCGAGCAACACGAACACCCCACGCAACATCGTCCCGGGCGACAGCGCGATCTCGGAGAGCAGCGCCGAGCCGGTCGGGTGCAGCCCGCCCCACAGCTCGAAGTTCAGCGGCATCATCACGATCGCCGCCGTCGTCGAGATCGCCGTCATCGAAACACTCGTCGCCGTGTCCCCGCGGCCGAAGTGCGTGATGAAGTTCGACACGTTCCCGCCCGGGCAGGACGCCACCATGATCATCCCGAGCGCGATGCTCGCCGGCACCTGCAGCACGCGCGTCGCGCCGTACGTCACCGCGGGGAGCAACACGAACTGCGCGAGCAGACCGACCAGCGGCGCGCGCGGCTTCTTCGCGATGCGGACGAAGTCTTCGACGCGCAGGCTCAGCGCGACGCCGAACATCACGAGGCCGAGGATGACCTCGAGGACCCGGAGCGAGTCCGGGTCGAAGGCGAGCTTCAGGCTGTCGATGTCCACGCGGCGGCGAGGATCACTCGGGCGCGATGGTATAGGCCAGCGAGTTCGTGCAGGCGTAGCGCGCGTCGAACTCGGTCTGATCGAACTCCGGGTCGAGCGGGAGGACGCCGAGCTCGATCGTCTCGCCGTCCATCGTCACCTGGCCCGAAAGGTAGTTCGTCATGTGCTTGCCGTCCCACGAGCCGTTGAACGCCTCGATCTCGGACGTGTCGACCATGAACTTGAACGTCTTCGGCCCGGACTGGAGCGTCACCGGCGACGACCGGAGTCCGAGGTTCGTGATGTGGACGACCGGCGTCGGCACGTCGAAGCGGCCGGCATCGTCCGAGCGCTCGCCGACGATCGGCTGCACTGTCGCCGAGAACCGCCCGCCGTCCATGCGGATGCCGCGGAACGGCTGCGACAGATCGCCCTCGCGCTCGTACAGCTCGAAGTGCCCGACCTCCACGTCCTGCAGCGTGATCTGAACCGAGTCGTGCGAGTTCGGGATGATCGAAGAGATGATGACGAGGATCGTCTCGCGCTCACCCGTCACGACGCGGTGCGCGTCGAGCGTGACGTCCACGTCGATGAAGCGCTGACGCCCGTAGCAGTCCACGTACACCGGGTTCGATCCGTTGTTGCGGTGACCGCAGTCTTCGATCTGCCACTCGAGCAGCCCTTGATCGCCCGAGTCACCGACCACGCGCGAGGGGTTCGTCTTCACCCAGAAGTCCTCGAACCCGCACTCGTCGTCCTTGTTGATCTCGCTCGCGAGCGTCCCCGACGACATCACCAACAACCGCGCGAAGCCCTCCGCGAGCACCCGCTTCATGTCGCACTGCGCGCTGCTGCTCGGGACCACCATGTCCGGCAGGCACGCGTAGCTCGCGTCGAACGTGGCCTGGTCGTACTCGGGATCCAGGATCGGCGCGCCCGAGACCGGCACCATGAACGTGCGGCCCTCCGCGACGATCGTGCCCGCGAGGTAGTTCGTGTTCGCCGTGCCGACGCCGTTCTGCGCCTGAAGCCCCGAGCGCTCCACCGACAGATCGAACCGCTTCCCCTCCTTCACGATCGCGACCGACGCGCTCTCGTACGCGACGTCGCGCATCCGCGCCGCCGGGGTCGAGATGCTGCACGCGCCCGTGACCGTGTCGACTGCGACGCGCGGCGCGATGACGCCCGAGAGCGCACCCTCCTCGACGACCAACACGTTGACCTCCGGGTCCGCCCACATCGCGAAGCCGTCGAAGACCGCCCGCACGTCGAGCTCGGCCGGCTCCCAGCTCGTGGGGACGACCGGCTGCGCCGGGTCGCCGGAGACGATGCCGTGGATGGTCTTCGTGCCGGAGAGCGAGACGCGCCCGCTCGCGTAGACGTTCTTGCCGTTGCAGTCGGT
>JAUHYN010000789.1 GCA_030426505.1 bacterium
TGGCGCCGCCGTCGTCGGCGGACGCGTGGTCGATGCGGAGCCGGTTCGCGTGGACGCGGCCCCCGTGGATGGTGAGCGCGCCGCCGAACTCGGCGCGCGCGTTCTGCACGTGGACGTTGGTCAGCCGCACTTCGCCCGCGGCGACCTCGAGCCCCGCGCCGCCCTCGACGGTCAGCGAAGACAGCTCGACGACGGCGCCCGCCGCGTCGACGCGCACCGAGGCGCCCTCGCCCAGCTCGATTCGCGTGAGGTCGCCGGCGCCGCGCAACACGCACGCCTTCGCGAATGACAGCGGGCCCTCGTAGCGGCCGGGCGCGATCTCGACCGTCGCGCCGGCCTCGAGCCCCGCGAGGGTCTCGGCGAGCGTGCGACCGGACGCGTCCGGGAAGCGCAGGATCGGGTTCTGGGACGGCTCGCTCACGGACGCGGGTGCCACGGTGGCACGACTTGGAGGTGCGTTCCACTCGCCGGCCGCGTCCCGTTCGGGGCTCGTCGCGGGGCCGTCGGGGCGCGCCCGAATCAGGGTTTGGACGCCGACACGCGCGTCGCTTCTCGCACCTGGTCGCCCCGCTCCACACGAACGAGGCCGACCCTCGGCGCGTAGGTCGTCCGCGACACGACGCGGTCCATCCCGGCCGGCCGCTCGGCGATCACCACGCAGCCCTCGAAGTTCCCCGCCTTCACGGTCACCTTCGCGTCGGTCGCCTCCACCGTGTAGCGCGTGCGGTTGAACTGCCAGGTCTCGCCGGCCTCGAGCGGCGCGACGAGGAGCGGCGGTCGGAAGGCGGTGGTGGCGTCGAGCCAGCCGGCGTCGGCGACGCGGCCCTCGGTGCGCTCGAAGACCCACGCCTCCTTGCGCGTGTCGCCGCCCTTCTCGACGATCTTGCGGTCGACCACGCACTCGCTCTTGCGCTTGGGGTGCGGGCCGCGGACGACGTCCGTCCACGTCGCTCCATTCGATAGACGATATTCAATGGTGTGGCCGGGCTCGCAGGGGAAGAAGTCAGCGGGCGCCGCGGCGACGATGGCGAGGGACAGGATCGACAGCATCATCGCTTCTTCAACGCGACGACCCGGCTCTTGCTTCCGCCCGGGCTCCACGACTCGATGTGACCGCGCTCCACCACCAGCGCCGAGCCCGCCTCGCCGGGTTCACCGAGGCCCACGTCCGTCATGATCAGTCGACCGCGCTGTCGGACGAGCGGCACCCCGGCCTCACCGTGTTCGACGGTGTCCGTCCGCGTGTGCCCCACGACCATCTGCGTCGTCTCGGTCGCCGCGAGAGCGTCCGTGAGGTCCCGCCGCACCACGCGCGCGTTCGCGACGCAGTACGCCCGGTGCCACAGCGGCCCGAGCGGGTCGCGGAACAGGCCGTTCGGGTCGAGCTCCTGGTAGAACTTCGGGCGCGACGCCCACGAGGTCCGCGAGACCTCTTCGAGGCCTTGGATCCCGTGCCGCGCCCACCCCGGCGAGAGCCCGCCGTGGACGAACAGCAACGTGCCGACCCGGAACGCGATCGGGAGGCTCCGGATGTACGCGCCGTACGGTCCGTCCGGGCCCATCGCGTGGCGGTACGCGTCCTTGCCGGGCGCGTTGGCCTCCTCCCAGGCGCGCAGGCGCCCGCCGATCGGCTGCACGAACGCGGAGACGTCCGGCGGCCCGAGCAGCTCGTAGAGGAAGCGCGTCCGGTCCGCGTAGAAGCGATCGATCTGCGATGTCGTCGCGAACTCCATGTACTCGTCCGCCGAGACGTACGCCTCGTGGCCGAGCACCGACATCACCTCGTGGTTGCCGAGGAGCCAGTAGACCTCACCGCCCGCTTCGCGCGCCTCGTCGCGCAGGCGCATGATGAGGTCCATCGATGCGCGCGCGGCGGAGCCGCGGTTCGGGATGTCGCCCATCTGGACGAGCACGGTGCGGCCGCCGCACCACGCGCCGTTCTTCTTGATGAGCTTGAGCCCGAGCAACATCCGGGTCAGGACGTTGTATTGCGCGTTGAGGTCCCCGATGATGACGAGCCTCTGCGGGAGGTCGATCTCGAGCTCCCAAGGAGGACACGGCCGCGAGGGCGTCTCGTCATGAACTGCCGCTGTTTCCTGACCCGCCATCGATGTCGCCCGGCGTCGAGCGGCGGCGACTATAGCCCACAGTCGACATGACGTCGCAATCCGCGCGCAGGATCTGGCGCCACGTGCGCGTCCCGCTGGTGCTCTTCCACGTCGCCGCGATCGTGCTGATGTCGACGCCCGACCCCGGCCCCGGCCTGAACCGGTCGGCCTGGAAGAACCCCACCGTTCAGGACGAGCTGTCGGCGTGGGCGGAGCGCCTGAGCGGCCTCGGCCTCGAGGTCACGCCCGAGGCGCTCGAGGCCTGGGCGTGGGATCGCGCGGTCGAGCTGAACCGCGCGCGGGATCGCGTCGTCTCGCCGCTGCGCCCGTACCACGAATACGCCGGTGTCCGGCAGCCCTGGAACATGTTCGTCGCGCCGCACCGGAACCCGGCGGTGCTCGGCGTCGACGTGCTCGTGGAGGACGAGTGGCGCCCGCTGTATCGCGCTCGCTCCGACGAACACGACTACCGCCGCGCCTTCTTCGACCACGACCGCATCCGCGCGATGCTCTTTCGCTACGGCTGGTCGTCGTTCCGGATGAGCTACCACGACTTCGCGCGGTGGCTCGCCAAACAGATCGCCGTCGATGTCCCCGAGGCCACGAAGGCGCGCGTCTTCTTCTCGCGGTACCGAACGCTGTCGCCCGAAGAGGTGAAGGCCGGCGAGGAGACGAAGGCGTCGCGCGATCAGGCGGTCGTCTTCGACCTCGCGCCGTTCAGGCCCGATCCGAGCGCGGAGGCCGCCGAGTGATCCGCGCCTACCGATCACTCGTCGCGTTCCTCGACGAACGCGAACGCGGCGAAGCGCTCGCGTTGTTCCGCATCGCCGTCGGCGTCGCGCTGCTCGTCGACCTCTTCGCGACCGCGCCCGACGGCGTCCTCTCCGCGATCTGGATCGACATCCATCACGGCGGCTACCGCCCGCTCGGTCACGGCAACTATCTGGTCCACGCGCTCGGCGGCCCCACGCCGGCCGTCGTGTGGGGCCTCTTCGCCGCGACCAGCGCGGCGGGCGTCGCGTTGATCGTCGGATTCGGCGGGCGCGTCACGGCCCTCGTCGCGGCGCAGGGCCTCCTCGCGCTCTCGGGCCTCAACGGACACACGCGTGGCAGCTACGACGCGCTGCTGTCGAACCTGCTCTGGCTCCTCGTGCTCTCCGCGTCCACCGCGACGTGGTCGCTCGACGCGCGGCTCTTTCGGGGGCGCTGGTCCACCGAGCGCCTCGTCCCCGCGTGGCCGCGTCGCGTCGGGATCGTGCAGCTGGTCCTCGTCTACTTCTCGACGGGGCTACACAAGATCTCGGCGCACTGGACCCCAGCCGGCGGCTTCTCCGCGATCTACTACATCCTGCAGCAGCCCTCGTGGCACCGCTTCGACATGACGTGGCTCGCCTACGTCTATCCGCTCACGCAGATCGGCACGGCCGTCACGTGGTGCTTCGAGCTTCTGTCCCCGGTGTTGTTGTTCGCGCTGTGGCGCGAGCGCCGCCGCGGCCGACCCGGCTTCTACCGGCTCGGCTTCGTGATGATGGGCCTGCTCCTCCACACCGGCATCTTGGTGTTCATGGAGGTCGGACCGTTCACGGTCATCATCTTCGCGCTGTATCTGTGCCTATTCGGACCGGACGAGGTGCGCCGGCTGTTCGACGCGACCTACGGCTTGTCGCCGTCGCGCTGCAGCACGAAGCTGTAGCTCGACTTGAGCTGCTCCGGCGGGATGTCCTGCTCGATCTTCACGTAGCCGCCCGCCTCGATCGTGATCTTGTGGGCGCCCTTCGGGTCGAGGTTCGCGATCTTGAGCGTGCGCTTGCCGGGGTACGTCTGGCCATCCACGACGATCTGCGCCGCGACCGGCTGCACCTCGATCCCCACCGTGAGGAGACCGGGCTTGCTGATCGGATCGAGGTCGACGTCGATGCGCTCGGCCTCTTCGCCCGCCTTCACCTGTGCGGTCAGCTTGTACGGCGCGTAGTCGTCGAGCGTCACTTCGATCTCGTGCTCACCCTCGGGGAGCGTGAGCTTCACCGGCGTGGTCTGCTCGTACGCCTTGCCGTCGACCGTCAGGCGCGCGCCCTCCGGCGTGGTGTGCAGCTGGATGACGCCGCGCTCCTTGTTCGTGAGGGTCACGAACAACAGGCCGCCCACGACCAGCAGAAGGATCAGCGCCACGCCGAGCTTCGCGAGGCGGCGCTTCGCGACCTCGGCCGCGGAGGCCTTCGGGATGAGGTCGCCCGTCGCCGCGCCGGCCGCGCTCACATTGGCGCTCGGCGGCGGCTTCGGCGGCTGCATCCAGAGCAGCGTGTTCTCGCCGAAGCCCGGCTGACCGACACGCGGCCCACCCGGAGGCGGCTGCCCGTGACCGGGCGTGGCCTGGTTCATCGGCGCGGTCTGGCCGCCGCCGGCCATGCTCATCGGCTCGGTG
>JAUHYN010000790.1 GCA_030426505.1 bacterium
CGAACAGGACCAAAGCGAAGAGGCCGGGGACCAGCATGTGGCGTTGCCCCAGCGCCAGCGGCCCACACCTTTGCCTCAACGCCTCAGTGCTGAAACCCAGGAGGCGCACGAGGAACTCATCCGGGCCGGTGCGGACCATATCGATCCCGCAAATATGGGCATAGACGCCATGGGGCGGGCGGTGGCCGTTCACGACCGGGGTGAAGCCGGGATTGCCAAGGACAAGATCTTCCGGAACGATGCCGTCGGCCAGGATCTTCCGCTCGCCATAGACATCCTCGAGGTCCCGGTCGTATGCCGCGAGGGCACTGGTCCCGTCGGCGAGGAAGTCGGCACCGTGACGTGCTGCCATGCGCCCCGTCTCGTACGCATAGTCGATGCCCTCTCCGTTGAACGGGTTCACCGGGACGAGGTCGTCGAAGATGCGGCGAATCTTGAACATGGCCTCAGCCTCACGCGGCGACGATCCGCGCCACCGCCTCGTCCATGGTGAGCCCGGCGAGCCCCACGCTCCGCGCGAAGCCGGCGTCGGGCGACAGGCACGGGTTGGCGTTGACCTCGAGGATCCACGGTGCGCCGCGCTCGTCCACGCGGAAGTCTACACGCGCATAGCCGCGCAGATCGAACGCGCGCCACGCGCCGAGCGCCAGCGTCTGCACACGATCGAGGAGCGCGCGATCCGAGGCTTCGAACTCCGCCGACGGCACGGTGTGATCGTACTCGAAGCTCCCGGGCGCCCACTTCGCGCGGTAGCCGACGATCGCCGGCTTGTCGGACGGGAAGTCGACGAACCGGATCTCCACCGGCGGGAGCGGCTGCCCGTCGAGGACCGCGACGTTGATCTCGCGGCCCGGGACGTAGCGCTCCGCGAACGCGGTGCCGCCCATCCGCGGTGCGAGCGCGCGCAGCCGCTCGCCGACGTGCGGCGCCTCGACCACGACCGCGTCGTCCATCCCGATCGACGCGTGCTCCCAGACCGACTTCACGATCCACTTCCCGTCCGTGGCCGCGCCGTCGCCCTCGACCCACTGCGGGGTCGGGAGTCCGGCCGCCGCGAGGCGGTGCTTCGCGAGCAGCTTGTTGGAGCTGACGAACAACACCTCCGCCGACGCGCCGGTGTACGGGATCGACATCGCGTCGAACAGCAGCGGCGCTGTCGCGATCAAGCGCCCCGTCCCGGCCAACGACTCCACGAGGTTGAACACGAGATCGGGGCGCTCGCGTTCGAGATCGGACTGCAGCGCAGCGAGATCGAGCGTCACGCCGATCTCGCGCACCGCGTGCCCCTGCCGCACGAGCGCGGCGCGGACGGCGGCGACCTGGTCGAGCACGTCGCGCTCGTCCGGGCTCGTCGCGTCCACGACCGCGTTGTGGACGATGGCGATCTCCATCTCAGCCGGTGCCACGCGCGGCGACGCGCTTCGAGGCGCTGTCGACGATGCGCGCGATCAGGGCGTCGTACTCGATGCCCATCTTGCCCACGAGGATCGAGAGGTCCGAGTCGATCGGGCTCAGCCCCGGGAGCGGGTTCACTTCGAGGAACATCGGGTGACCCGCGTCGTCGAAGCGCACGTCCACGCGACCGCCGTCACGACAACCGAGCGCGCGCCACGCGCCCAACGCGAGCGCCTCCGCCGCGGCGATCTCTTCGTCTTCGCTCGGACGCACCCACGCGTACGCCACGCGGTCTTCCCACTTCTTCTTGTTGTCGTAGGAGTACACGCCCTGGTCGCCCGGGCCGTAGATCGAGACCTCGAGCGTGCCGAGGACTTCCGCTTCACGCCCGCTGCCGAGGATGCCGACGGTGACCTCGCGCCCCGACAGGTAGCGCTCGACCAACACCGGCTGCTCGAACTTGCGCAGGAGCTTCGTCGCCGTCGCGCGCAGCGACGCCGCGTCGCGCACCACGGAGTCCGCGCCGATGCCCTTGCTCGTGCCCTCCGCGATCGGCTTCACGAACAGCGGGTACGGCAGGTCCACGTCGAGCTCGGCTTCACTCCGAATGACCGCGAAGTCCGGCGTCGCGAGGCCCGCCGCGCGCACCACGTGCTTCGCGAGGTCCTTCTCCAACGTGACGGCGAGAACGAGCGGGTCCGAGAACGTGTACGGGATGCCGTACACGTCGAGGAGCCCGGGCACCTGGCTCTCGCGCGCCGCGCCGTCGAGGCCCTCGGCGATGTTGAAGACCAGGTCCCACCGCTCACCGGCGGCGAGGCGACCGACGAGCGCCTTCGCGCCGCCGATGCGCACGACTTCGTGTCCGAGCTTCGCGACGGCCGCTTCGATCGCGTCGACGGTGTCGTCGCGGTCGAGCTCGGCCAGCTTCTCTTCGTCGCGCAGGGTCTCGCGGTGTTCACTCGCGAGGTCGTAGGTCAGTCCGATTCTCATCGTTCGCCTCCAAGCGAATCTCTTCGTAGAGCATCGCGCGCCAGCGCTCGGCGCGCTGCGCGTTCATGTCGAGGGCCTCGACCAGCCCTTCTTCCCCGCCGATCAACTCGACTGGGCAGTCGTGCGCGAGCGAGTCGCGCAGCCCGGCCTCGGTGTAGTCGAACGGGTAGAGCCGACACACGATCGGCCGCACGTCTTCGGGGAGCCGACAGCCGGCCGCCCCGAGGAACGTGCAGTCGCCGTTCGCCTGCCGCTTCAACACGCGCCGGTAGCCGTCCGGCGTGAACACGAACCGGCGCCACGCCGGGTCGTCGTCCTGGTCGAGGTGGTCGGCCGAAGCGAGCCGCCAGTCCGTGAAGTCCTCGAGGCCGGTGTGGGCGTGGATTCGCTCCACGTCCTTCGGCGACGCGTAGATCTCACGGCTCTGGCAGCACGTCTGCCTAGACCGTGCGCAGCGAACGCAGAGCGGCTCGTCGGCGACGATCGGCAAGTGCATGGCTGGCCTCCTCGGCTTCCAAGGCCTCCGTGGACACCGGGTCGCGGTAGCGGAACGTGCGGCCCTCGAAGTTCTCGAGGAGCACGTCGTCGCCGTCGCGCCCGCGGTAGTACTCGGGCTGCAGCGGGATCTTTCCGCCGCCGCCGGGCGCGTCCACGACGTAGGTCGGAACGCCGTACCCCGTCGTGTGACCGCGCAGGCCGCGGATGATCTCGAGGCCCTTCTCGATCGTCGTGCGGAAGTGCGACGAACCGCTGATCGGGTCGCACTGGTACAGGTAGTACGGACGCACGCGCATCATGAGGAGCTTGTGAATGAGCTCCTTCATCGTCTCGACGTCGTCGTTCACACCCTTCAGCAACACGATCTGCGCGCCGAGCGGGATGCCCGCGTCGGCGAGGCGCGCGCAGGCGCGGAACGCCTCCGGCGTACACTCGTCGGGATGGAGGAAGTGGATGCTCATCCACAGCGGATGGAAGCGCCGCAGCATCTTCACGAGCGCGGGCGTGATCCGCTGCGGGAGCACGGCCGGCATCTTCGTGCCGACACGCAAGAACTCCACGTGCGGGATCTCGCGCAGCCGCGAGAGGATGTAGCCGAGCTTCTCGTCCTTGAGGCTGAGCGGGTCGCCGCCCGACACGAGCACGTCGCGGATCTCGGGGTGGCTGCGCACGTAGGCGAACGCGGCCTCGAGCCGCGCCGTCCCGGCGGAGATCTCACCGCTGCCGACCACGCGCGAGCGCGTGCAGTAACGGCAGTACGTCGTGCAGTAGTCGAGCGCGAGGAACAGGATGCGATCGGGGTAGCGGTGCACGATGCCCGGCACCGGGCTGTGCCCGTCTTCGCCGAGCGGGTCGTCGGCTTCGCCGGGGAGACGGATGTGTTCGTGCGTCGTCGGGATCACCGTGCGGCGCAGCGGCTGCTGCGCGTTCGTGCGATCCAACAGGCTCATGTAGTAGGGCGTGATGCCCACGGGCAGCATCGAACCGCCGACGTCGAGCGCGGCGCGCTCCTCCGGGCTCAGCGTGAGGACTTGCTCGATCTGCGCGAGCGTCTTGAGGCGGTTCTTCACCTGCCAGTGCCAGTCGCCCCACTCGGCGTCCGTCACGGTCGGGTGGAAGGTCTTTCGGTAGGAGCGGACCGCGGGGCTCCAGCGTGGGAGGCGGCGCGAGCCGAGGAGAAAGGGGGTTCGTTGTTCCGCGAACGCCGCGACTACGGCGGCGCTCTGCGCGTCGTTCGTCGTCGCGATCGGTGTCGAGGGGGGTTCGTAGTCTTCGCTCGAGAGTTGCTCTTGAAGATCCATCACTGCGCCTTCGCGCGGCCCGAGAACTCGAGCCGCGACGTGGTTGAGGGGACAAATTTTTCGTGGTGATCGAAGGGGTCGAACGCTCAGCAGGTTCTTGGGTCGACCGGTTTTTGTCTCATCGTTCGTGGCGAGCCGTAGCCGCCCAACGCGTACCTTCTAGCGCGCCATATTCGGCTCAAACGAAAAGCTGTCAAGCGGTATTCGAAGCCCGCCCTCTCAATGGTGGTGGGGGACCATCAGCAGCTCGCCGGTCGCCTCGAAGTGCTTCCGGATGTCCGGGTTCTCGTCGAAGAACGCCTTGAGGCTCTCCTCGCTGATGTCGACGACCAGGTCCGCGCC
>JAUHYN010000791.1 GCA_030426505.1 bacterium
TCGCCCGCGGCGTCGAGCTTGTGGATGTAGTTGTACGCGATGACCGCGTCGTTGAAGTCCTTGTCGCCGTAGTTCGGCCACAGGTCTTCGAACATCAGCATCCCGTGGTCGCCCTGCGCGGGGTAGAACGCGGCGCCGACCGCGCCGTAGTCACACGGGAAGGCGTCGAGGGCGTCCTTCGTACCGTCGGAGTCGGCGTCGAAGGCGAGGGCGGGCGTCGAGATCAGACACGACGCGAGCAGCAGTGCGTGGAGGCGCTTCATCACTCGAACTCCGCGGTGCCTTCGCCGGAGCCGATCATCACGGTCGTGCTCCGGGTGGTCTCGTTGGAAAGCAGGTTGACGCGGACCGCGTCGTCCTTGGCCGGGATGGTCAGCTTCACTTCGACGTCGCGCTCGGGTTGGATCGGGCCCATGTAGAGGCGGCGCCCGTCCTCGCGCGTGATCTCGAGGGCCGCCCCGCGCTCGAGCGCCGACGCCGACGCGCGCACGGTCAGCGCGACCGGCTTCTTCGTGACGAAGCCGAAGTCCTCCGGGATCTCGACCCGGTCGAGGTTCTCCTCAGGAGCTTTCTCGGCTGGTGCGTTGCTGCACGCGACGGCAAGGGCGAGTGCCGCGAGCGTCGCGAGGTTCTTCAGTGTGCTCATCGCGTGGTTCCCCGAGTCATCGGCATTCCCGTATTCCTCTGCACGATCTTCGTGCGTCAAAATCGGAAGATGACTATCGAGAGTGTGAGCGCGGAATGCAACTGTGACAACCCAAACTCGGGTCATCCCTACAAGCTCGAATCGAGCTACGCCGCGCCCGAGATCGCGGCGAGGAGCGCCCCGATCCGAGACACGAGGGCTTTCCGAGCCGCCGCGTCCAACTCCGTGATGTGACCGCTCTTGTCCGCGATCCCGTCCTCGCGGAGGAGGGCCAACCCCGACTGCATCAGCGGCTGGGAGACCGCCTCGGCGCGGGCGATTCGCCCCTCGAGGAGCTGGCGGCCGCCCCGCGCGAGGGCGCGCGCCAAGAACTGCTTCTCCGGCGTCGGCTCCGACAGCTCGGCGAGGGTCTCCGCCACGAGCCGGTAGGCCTCGAGGAACACCGCGAGCAGCCCCGCGAGCGAGCGCGCCTCCGTACGACCGTTCGAGGTCACACTCAGCGCGCCGCCGTCGGTCCGCACGATCGTGCGGCGCGCGACGAGGCCGGCGAGCGCCTCTTCGAAGTTGTCGTCGAAGCCGCGGTCCACGCGGAACGAGAACTCGTGCTTGAGCAGGTGCGACAGCTCGCGCGCACCGGCGCGCGCGTCCTCGACCGACACCGGGCCGTCGGCGCTCGCGAGCACGGTCATCGCGACCACGGCGTACGGCACGAAGAAGTGGAGGATGTTGTTCTTGTAGTAGTCGAGCGCGAGGCGCCCGGCGTCGTTGACCTGGAAGATCGTCGCGCCGTCCGGCGCGGGGGTCATGACGACGAGGCCCTCACTCGCGAAGCGACCGAGCGCCTCGCGGAGCGCCGCGCGTCGCGTGTTCTTCGCGAGCACTTCGGACAGGCGCGCCTTGCGGTCCTCGAGGAAGTCGATGATCCGATCCGCGCCCGCGTAGAGATCTTCCTCGGCGACGCCGCGCTGTGCGCCCCCGAGCAGCACGAGCGCCGCGATGCTCGTCGGCGTGACGCGCGTGATCTCGTTGATGCCGTAGACGATGCGGTGACCGAGCTGTCCGACGATGTGCCGCCGCGGGGCCTCGTTCTCGTCGCGCTTGATCTCGTAGCCGCGCGCCGCCGCGAAGACGCGCAGCGAGATCGGCTCCGCGAAGTCGACGTAGACGCGACCGTACTTCGAAGCGAGGACGCGCGTGGACGACAACAACCCGGTCACGGCCTCCTTCTTCTTCGAGTGGCCGTGTAGCTCCTTCGCGTACGACTTCGCCTCGACGACCTTCTCGTAGCCGATCGAGACCGGGATGAACGACACGTCGTTGATCGACCCCTCGAGCACCGGGTCGGCGCACATCGAGAGCATCCCCATCTTCGGGACGAGCAGCTTGCCCGTGCGGCTGCGTCCGCCTTCGATGAAGAACTCGACCGCGTGCCCCTCCTTGAGGAGGCGGCGCACGTAGGCGCCGAAGAGGATCGTGTAGAGCTTGTCGCCCTTGAAGCTGCGCCGGATGAAGAACGCGCCCGACCGCCGGAAGATGTGGCCGATCGGCCAGAAGTTGAGGTTGTCGCCGGCGGCGATGTGCGGCGGCATCATGCCGTCCTTGAAGAACACCTGCGACAGCACGAGGTAGTCGACGTGGCTCTTGTGGCTCGGCACCAACACGACCGGGCCCTTGCGCGCCGCGCGTCGGACGGCGGCGAGTCCGGCTTCGTCGACGACGATGCCGTCGTAGATGCGGTGCCAGATGACGTCGATGATCGCGTCGAGGACGCGCAGCCACCCGTAGCGCATGTCCGCGGCGATCGTTCGGAGGATTTCGTCGGCCCTCTTCTCGAGGTCGCCCGATTCGCCCTGCTTCCCCTTCTCGGCGAGGAAGCGCCGCACGGCGCCGTCGTTGAGGACGTTCTGTCGCGTGCGCGCGGCGGAGCGGTGTACGGGCCCGGTGCGGATCTGCTCTTCGCGCGTGAGGTGGTGGAGGATCGCCCAGCGGATCTTCTTGGCGACGACCTCGTCGCGTTGGCCCTTCTCGCGTTCGAGGACCGCGGCGAGATCGACGGGCGCGCCGACGTGGAAGCGCGACGAGCGGTGGTGCCAGAAGAACCCGAGGATCTCGCGCATTCGGCCGGGGGCGTCGCGGTCGCCGAAGATGGAGTCGATGATCGTGCGGCGCAGGCCGACCGCGCGTTTCTCCCAGTTCAGCGTCTCCGGGAGTAACAGTATGGGGCGATCGGTCTTGCGCTGGAGCGCGAGGAGCCCCTCCACGTAGCGCTGCGTGTAGGACGCGTTCGGGTTGATGAGCGTCTTGGGGCGCCTGAGGAACAACAGCGCGGTGCGTTCGGCTTCGACGGTGGAGACGAGCTCGGCGACCTTGTCCGTGTTCTTGGCGGCGAAGTGGTCGTGGAGCCACGCGGGCGCGGGGAGGCCGAGGCGCTCGAGCGCGTAGAGGATGTACAGCGGGTCCATCGCCCGGGAAGCCCGCAGGACGTGGACGACGATGCCCTTCTCGTGGGCGCTGCGGAGGCGGCGCGCGTCCTCTTCGTCGATGCGGATCTTGTCGAAGAACGGCGCGAGGAGGCGGTTCAGGGTCGTGGCGCGGTGACGCGGCGCGGGGACCAACGCGGTCGCGGTCTTGGTGGCGGGCAGGTTCAAGGTCTCGCGGGCCTCGGAGCGATAGCCTGTCCGACCCTGAGGTCGAGCACCAGCCCGGGGGAGCGTCGTGGCAAACCGGTCAGAGCCGTGTTAGCGTCGCCCTCGGACTCACCGCACTTCTTGGTCCACGAAATCGATGTCCGGAGCGAGGTGGGGGCCGCTGACGGAAGATGCGCGCTTGGTGTCCGCACTGCGGTGCTCTGAACGAATTTCAGCGTCCGCCGACGACCGCCATCGTCTATTGTCAGCACTGTCGTAAGCCCTTCGGTGCGGCGGCGATCCAGGCCGGCAACGCGAGCACGACCCCGCCGCCCCAAGTCCCTCGGGCCCAGACCCCGCAGCGCCACACGTCGTCGCCGGGCACGCCTCCGCAGGGTGTGCCGCGGACGCCGGACGGCGAGCGGGAGGCGACCGCGCCGTTCAGGGCCGGGCGTCGTCGGCGTCGGTCGGGGCCGGTCGCGGCGGCGGTGATCGTCCCGAAGGCGCGCGACAAGGCGGCGGATGACGACCGCCCGATCGCGAAGATCCTCTACGTGAGCCCGGACGGCCTCGAGACCGACTTCGTCCTCGACGACGTCAACACGGTCGGCCGCCACCCGAAGAACAACATCCGCCTCAACGACCGCGAGATCTCGAAGGAGCATGCGATCATCGAGCTGCGCGGCGGCGAGTGGTGGGTGCGCGACCTGAACTCGTCGAACGGCACGTACGTGAACACGCGCCGCGTGAGCGAAGCGCACATGAAGGACGGCGACGAGCTGCTGCTCGGCTCGATGCGCCTGCAGTTCGTGATGCAGGTGCCGGACGACCCGCGCACGAGCGTCCGCGACCTCGTCACGATCCTCCCGCAGGATCCGGCGGGCTCGACGCACATCCACGCGAAGCTCGAGGAAGAGGAAGAAGAAGACTTCAAGCCGGTCACCGAGGTGCAGGACATCGAGGTTCTCAAGCGCGACTACGAAAAGCTGCGCATGTCGCACGAACTCGCGCGCATCGGCCTCACCACGGACCTCGCGAAGCTGCTCCAGTCCACGCTGGACGTCGTGTTCTCGATGTTCCCGGCCGACAACGCGGTCATCATGTTGGTCGACGCGGACACGAACACGCTCGTGCCGCACACGGTTCGGCAGAAGAACGGCGACGACAAGCAGGAGATCCTGCTGTCCTCGACGATCGTGAACGGCGCGCTGCAGGAGCGCGCGTCGGTGTTGTCCTCGGACGCGTGCCTCGACCCG
>JAUHYN010000792.1 GCA_030426505.1 bacterium
GTCGCGTCCGCGATGATCCCCGTCGGCCTCGGCGCGGTGTGGATGCTGGGCGCGATGCACCTGATCGATCTGCCGTACAACCTCGCGAACATCGTCGGGCTGCCGTTGGTGATCGGCGTCGGCATCGACAACGGCGTCCACATCCTCCACCGGTACCGCGAGTCCGAGAGCATTCGCCTCGCCGCGGTCGAGACCGGGAGCGCCGTCGTCCTCTCTTCACTCACGACGATGGTCGGCTTCGGTTCCCTCGCGCTCGCGTCGCACCGCGGCTACTCGAGCCTCGGGCAGATCTTGTTCATCGGCGTGGGCGCGTGCCTCGTCGCGACGCTCTCCGTCCTCCTCGCGACCCTCGCGCCGCGCCGCGGAGGGCGCCGGTGAAGCGCGCCGCGATCCTGTGCCTCGCGCTCGCGTCCTGCACGACGTACCGCGCGCAGACCTACCACGCCGCCTCGCACGACGAGCTCCCCGACGACGTCGATCGGCTCTTCGCGATGAGTGACGAAGCCGCGCGCTGGGGGCCGAAGGGCCCGGACCTTCCGCGCGCGCGCGCCGCCGCGGAGCACGCGCTCGCGATCGAACCCGACAACGGCGCCGCCGCCTGGCGCCTCGCGCGCGCGTTGTTCCACCTCGCGCAGGCCGCCGACGAACGCGCCGCGCAGCTGGCGGCGGAGTGCATCGATGTCTCCGAGGTCGCCAGGGCGAACGCGCCGGACACCGCCGAGGTCCACTACTACGCCTCCCTCTGTATGGGCGCACGCGCGCAGGCGAAGACGGTGGAGGGGCTCGACCTCGTAGAGCGCATGCTCGCCGAAGCGAAACGCACCCTCGAGCTCGATTCGAAGATCCTCCACGGCGGCGCGCACCGACTCCTCGGTGGCATCTACCTGCGGGCGCCCGCGTGGCCGGCTTCCGTCGGCGACCTCGACGCCGCGCTCGAACACCTGGAGGCCGCAGTCGCGATCGCGCCTGACTGGGCCGAGAACCACCTGCTGCTCGCGGAGGCGCTCCTCGCCGACGATCGCGAAGACGAGGCGCGCGCCGCGCTCGAACGCGCGAAGGCCAAGATGGCGGACGAAGAGGGGTGGCGCGACGCGTGGGCCCCGGACGTCGCGCGATTGGAACGCGCGCTCGCCGAGTGACGCGCGCTCAACCGAAGCAGATGTTCCGGCAGAACTGTTCCTGATCGCCGGTCGGGCAGCGCGGGATGAACTCCAGCGTGTCGACGATCGGGTCCGTGTCGTCCTCGTCGGCGGCCGCCTCGACCTCGAGGATCAGCGTCTCGTCCGCGACCGCCACGCCGACCGGCGTGGGGCAGAGGAAGACTGGGATGCTGTGCTCCGTGTCGAACATGGCGTCGGCGTCGGGGGAGGGCATCAACGTCGTGGTGTGCGTGCTGCGCGAGACGAGCGTGCCGTTCGAGGTCCGTCGCGCGAAGCGGCGGATGAGCGGTTTGTTGTCGTCGCCGAACTTGGAGAGCGAGGCCTCGGTGAAGCGCAGGTTCACGTAGACGTGGAAGCCGCCCTGGGCGCCCGGTTGGAGGGTGAGCTCCACGCCGTCCTCGACCGCGATGAAGCCCGCGGTGCCGTCCTCCGGACCGGCGCCCACGATGAGCGCGGAGTCACCGGGCGGGGGCGGATCGGGGGGCGGCTCGCCGGAGCAAGCGGCGAGGGCGAGCAGCACGGCGAAGTACGGCGCGTGACGCATCACCCTCACTCTACCTTCATCGCGGGCGGGTTGGCGTGTCCTCGCGAGGCGATGTTCAGCGGCGCCGGCGGGCGACGGCGATCACGCCGAGGCCGAGCACCACGAGCATCGAAGCCGCGGCGGAGCCGCGCGTCTCGCTCGCCGAGCAGGCGCAGCCGCTGTCGCCGGCCGTCGACTGCGTGAGGTCCGTCGAGTTGTCGACCTCGATCTGCGGCGGGCCCTCCTCGCGGAGGAACTCGATGCGGCGGCTGTACGGGACGCTGCTGCGGTTCTTCTCGGTCCACGCCGCCTGGTTCTCCAGGTAGAAGCGCCGGCCGTCGGGCAGCTCGAAGATGCCGGGGGTGTTCTGCGGGCCGTCCTGCGTCGCGTCGCAGAGGTACGTGTACGTGGCGACGTGCTCGTTGGCGACGTCCGGCAGCGACGGGTTGAACGAGAACACCGGGTCACGCGTCATCTCGTCGGGCGAGAGCGTCGTGTACATGCGGGTCATCTTCGGCCACTTGTTGAAGAGCTCGCCGGCCTCGAGCGTCGGCGTCACGATGCGCTCCCAGAGCTTGTCGGTGAGCTCGACGGCGTCGAAGCGATACTCCGCGGCGTACGCCTCGGGGTTCGCGTCGCGGTACTGCTGCAGGTAGGCGTCCGGGAAGTTGTAGAAGTCTTCCTTCGCGAAGGACTCGAGCGTGTCCGGCACCGGGAAGTACTGCTGCAGGAGCGTGGTGAGCGCGCCGCCGAACGCGAAGCCGTTGTAGCGGAGGTAGCGGAGGTACTCGATCGCGTCGTCGATGCGCTTGAGGTCTTCGTAGCTGCCGAAGCGGCCGTCGTAGTCGAGGAGGCCGCGCATCGGCTCGACCGTGCCGGCGTACTCGGTCACGAAGGACTGGCCGTCCTTGGCCTCGTTCGTCGCGGCGATGATGACGTCGTTGTAGTTGGCGCCGGCGTTGAACCAGTCGATGTGCTCCTCGTTGAGGACGGTGTGGCGGTAGTTGCGCGGGATGGCGCGGTGCTCACCGAGGACCCAGACCTGGATGCCCATGTCGGGGTTCGCGGCGACCGAGGTCAGCACGATCGGAATCATCGCGTAGTCGGCCTTGTAGCGGAGCACGACCGGCTGCACGTCGCCGACGTCGTTGCCCTTGCGGAGCTTGAGCGCGAGGAAGTAGGCGCCGTCGTAGATGTACGGCTGCACGACGTCCTCGGTGCCGGTCGGGATGAAGTAGCCGTTCTCGACGAGCCAATCGAACATCTCGTCCTTCGTGGAGGCGTCGAGCACGACGTAGTCGTACGGGCCGATCGAGTCCTGCAGGACGACGAGCCCCGACTCCTCCTCGGACGGCGGCGCGTTCTGCGCGTCGCTGGCGCTGCCCGCGAAGCGGCCCGGGAAGTTGAAGTCACACGAGTCGCCCGCGACGAGGTTCACGCGGTACTTCGGCTGCGTCGTGTTGATGATCTGCGTGAAGAGCTCCTCCACGCCGAGCTTCAACCCGTCTTCGGGGACCGACGGGAGCGGGAGCAGCCAGCCGAATTCGGAGGCGTCGCCCTGGTACTGGATCTGGATGTGGGCGGTGACCATCCCGTCTTCGTGGGCGAAGACGATGCGCTCGCCCGCCTGCACGACGGGGACGCTGGGGTCGGGGGGCGCGAAGCAGCCACAGGCGTCGGCGCGGCTGGGGGCCCCGACAGTCAGGGCTGTGGCGGCGGTGAGGGCGGCGAGGGTCGTGGAGGTTCGGAGCATCGCGGCCGGATGATACAAGTCACGTGCCTGTTTCAGGGCCCTACACATTGGCTCCGCGATCCTCAGAAACCCGTCGATGACACGGTGCGTCGTCGTGGCTGGCTGTAACCGGCTCCGGGCAGAGAACGTAGCTGCGAGGCGTTTTGACTGGGGCCCAGCGCTTCAATACGGTCCCCGCTTTCCCGCGAACCCCTAACCTGTACCCGCCCGACAAGGAGCGACCCCGACCATGAGCAGCAGCTACTACCAGCCCGAAGATCTCGCCCGCTTCACCGAGATGTCCAAGACCAAGCCGGAGGCCTTCGACAACTTCATGAAGTGGTACGCCGGCGCGATGGAGGCCGGCGAGGTCGACGCCAAGACCAAGGCGCTCATCGCGCTCGCCGTCGCGTTCGCGATCCAGGAGCCCTACTGCATCGACTCCTACGCCTCGAAGTGTACGGACCTCGGCTGGACGCCGGAGGAGATGTGCGAGGCGGTCAACGTCGCGGCGAGTATCCGCGGCGGCGGGACGATCGCGCACTGGGTCCAGGCCTGCAACACGATGGAACGGAAGGGCTGAGCGCGACATGGCGCGTCGGCTCGCCGTCCTCGGCGCCGGACCGATCGGCATCGAAGCCGCGCTCCTCGGACAGGCGCGCGGCTTCGAAGTGGCCGTCTACGAGCGCGACGCCGTCGGCGGCTCGCTGCTCGGGTGGGGGCCGACGCGCTTCTTCAGCCCGTTCGGCATGAACGTCTCCGATCGCGTGAAGGCCGCGCTCTCGGACGCGTGCCCCGCGGACGACGCGCTCCTCACGGGGCCCGAGTTCGTGGCGCGCGTGCTCGCGCCGATCGCCGAGGGGCCCCTCGCGGGGCGCGTCCACGTGGGCGAGGCGGTGGTGCAGGTCGGGCGGGATCGACTGTTGAGGCGCGACAAGGCCGGCCACCCGATGCGCGGCGATCGCGCGTTCAGGATCTTGCTCGCCGGCTCGAGCGGCGAGCGCGCGGTCGAGGCCGACGTCGTCCTCGACGCCACGGGCTCGACCGTCCCGAATCACATCGGCAACGGCGGCGTGTACGCCCCGGGCGAGCGCGCGGTCCAGG
>JAUHYN010000793.1 GCA_030426505.1 bacterium
CGCCTCCTCGAACGAAGCGCCCACGCGGATCTGTCCGAACGCGTCCGAGAGGAGCGGCAACCGCGCGTCCGAGGATCGCGCCGCGGCCTCCACGGCCTCCGCGCTCGCCGCCATCACCCGCGCCGAACGCTCCATCGCCGCGAGCCCCTGCCCCGCCAGCTCGGCGGATCGGCGCATCGTCGCCGCGGCCTCGGTGAGCGACGCGCGGACGCGACCGTCCAGATCCCCGGGCGGCTCCGGCGCGTCGGCGAGGACGGCTTCGAGCACCTCGCCCGAAGTCTTCAACTCGGTCGACAACGACGACAGCTCGCGGCGCAACACTTCGAGGCTCGCGCGCGCCTCGCCGGCCGACGTGGCGACCTTCGCGCGCGTTCGCTCGTCGATCTCGTCCGAGCCCGCGAGGCGATGCGAGAGATCCGACAGCTGCGCGAGCGCGGCCTCGATCTTTGGCGTGCTGGACGTGAGCGCCTCGATCCGCGCGGCGTTCGCGCCGACCTCCTGCACCTTCCGCCCGACCCCGCGCAGCGCCGCGCGCACTTCGCGCACGCTCCGGCGGTGCGCGTCCGCGACCGTGACGATGTGATCGATCGACGAAGCGAGCTGGCCCTCGAGCGTGGTCAGTTGCCGCGTGGACTCGTCCGCTCCCGCGCCGAGCCGCTTCAGGACATCGCGCTGCTCCGCCGACGCGACCTGGACCGCATGCGCCGACTCGCCGTAGTCGACCGTCGCGTGCGCGACCTCGGCCGCGACGTCGTAGAGCGTCGTGACGCGCTCGAGCAGCCCGCGGCGCGCGTCATCGATCGCGCGCGCGATCGGGACGAACGTCTCGCCGAGCACGGGCGCGGGGCTCCTCAGATCGCCCTGCCCCAGCGCTTGGATCGCGGAGGCCGCCGCCGCGACGTCCTCGTGTCGCGCCGCCCGGCCCTGCGCCTTCAGGCGCTCGGCGCGCTCGATCAAAGCGTTCACCGCGCGCGCGACGTCGCGCGCGTCGCGCCCGCCGCGGTGCTCGTCCGCGCGCGCGTCGGGCTCCCCGTGGACGAACGCGCGCGCCGCACCGAGCGTCGACGCGAGCGGCGACGTCCACCGCCGCGACGCCCACAACCCCGCCAGCAGCGCCGAGAGCACCACGCCCAACGCGAGGTACGGGCGGCTCCCGCCCGGGATCGCGGGGAGCGACACCGGCGCCGCGAGGCTCCCGAGCGCGCGCTCCGCCCGGGCGAGCGGCGCCGCGACCGGAGGCGGCTCGTGCGCGTCCACGCGCGCCACGACGTAGAGCGCATCGGCGAAGGGCGTCCCCACGCCCCACACGTGCGTCCCTTCCCGGACGACCAGCGGCGTCCGCCGATCCTTGGGCTGCGCTTGCAGCGCGCCGGCGAGGATCGGGAGCGCGGCCGAGAGCGTCGCGCCCTCGGTGAGGTCCGGTGTCGAGAACGAGACGATCCGATCCGCGGCGAGATCCACGAGGCCGATCGCTTCGCCGTCCTGTGTGGCCCACGAGGCCGGCAACCGATCGCGCCGGCCCTTCGCGGCGTGGGCCGGCAACGTCGCGAGCAACGCGAGCTCCGACGCGCGGTGCGCCGTCGCGCGCTGCTCGGCGTCCCACCAGGCCTCCTGGCTCGCCTTGAACGCCGCGCGCGCGTCGCGCACCGCGAGGAGCGCGGTCTGCCCGGCTTCCTCGCGCTCGCTGAGCTCCTCCGTGAGCGTCGCGGCGCGATCCGTGTCGATGCGATTCAGCGCGACCGCGACCAGTAGGCCTCCGATCCCGCCCACCGCCGCGAGGATCGCGACGGCGACCGATCCGCGCAGCCCCGCGAAGCCGCGACCGCTCGGAGCGGGGGGCGTCGAAGCGACGGGCGTAACGGGCGGGGTGGCCACCGGCGGCCGGAGTCTACCGGCGCTCCGCGCGGCGAGCCAGCGAGCGACCGGGAGGGCGTTCGGGACGGAGCTTCGGAGCTTCGGAGCTTCATGAACAGCGGAGCTTCGGAACGGAGCCTTGGAACGGCGGAGCTTCGGAACGGAGCCCTGGAACGGCGGAGCTTAGGAACGGAGCCTCGGTACGGCGGAGCTTCCGAGCTTCGGAGCCCAACAAGATCGGCAGAGCATCGAAAACGGCGGCCGGCGAAAGCGCGATCCGGCGGAGGATCAGGACGCCGAGCGCGCCGTCACCGACACCAGCTGCTTGTCGGTCAGCTTGTGGATCGTGCGGAACACTTCGAACGTCGGGCGCGCCACGGAGCGGAGCAGATCGCCGACCGTGCGGCGGCCGTCCACGTGCTCGAGGACCAGCCGATCCTCGGGCCGCAGCGCGCGCAGCACTTCGTCGTTCGATTCCACGCGCCCGAGCACCGTCTGAAGATCGCCGACGCGCGCCGCGATGCGCTGCCACTCGTCGAGGCGTCGCATGCCCTCGAGCAACAGGTGATGCACCGGCAGCTCGACGCGGGCGCTGCTCGCCTCGTCGGGGAGCGGCTCCTGTGCGAAGACCGAGAAGCGGCCGCTCGTCCAGCGCACGACCTCGAAGAAGAGCTCCTCGGTCTGCCGGCGGAGCGCGTCCACGAGGTGCGCCTCCTGGATGTGTCCGAGCGTGAGGAGCCGCTGACCGATCCAACCGGATAGGCCAGCGCGCGGATCGAGCGTGCGGTCGATGTCGCGATCCGTGACGTGCCCCGCCGCGACCAACATTCGGCCCAGCGTGAAGCCGACCGGCATGTTGTCCTGCCGCGCGAACACCACGTGGCTGCCGTCGTAGAAGACCTCGATCGCGGATCCCTCGCGCTCGAGGCGGCACCGCGCGGGGGCTTCGACCGTCGTCGCGAGCTGGAGGATCTGATCCACCGCCATGTGGCCGATGAACCCGGCCACCACGAGCTTCCGATCCCCGACCGGATCCGCATCCGCGACCTGACCGCGCAGCGACTCGCGATCCAGCACCATCTCGCACGCGCGGACACACGCCTGGTGCCGCGCCGGATCGAGCTCGAGGCCCTCGTGCGCGAGCACCGAGCGGAGCTCGGCGTCGAGGCGCGCGGCCCGCGTCATGATCCCGGGGCTCGTCGCGTCGTCGTAGTAGCCGTCGATCGGCGCGCCGTCGTCCTGCAGCAACGCCGCGAACGGGAAGATGTCGGTCTTGGCGTGGGGCCCCAGCTCGTCGAGCGCCTCGCGCGCCACCGAGGCGACCTCCGCGGGGAGGATCGGCTCCGTGCGCTCGGCCCACCCGTCCGTCGCGCGCTCCACCGCCGACAGCAGTCGGTCCGGCGCGAACGGCTTCTCGAGGACGTCCGCGATCTCGACGTCGATCCCGATGAACTGAGCCTGCAGATCTTCGAGCTTCGGCGGCTGCCCCTTCTGCGCCGTCATGATCAGGACGACGCCGCTCGCCGGCCGCGTCGACGCGAGCCCCGCGAGGAGCGTGTTGTCCGCCTGGCGGTGATCGAGGAGGACGAGATCCACGCGGCGCTGACGCGCGAGCTGCAGCGCGTGCCGGACATTCGAGACCGCGAGGACCGCGAAGCCCGCTTTGACGAGAACGTTACGCGCGACGATGAGGATGCCCGGGTTGGGCTCGACCATCAGGATCGTCTGCGCGCTCATGCCCCGTCCGTTCCTCCGCGCCGAAACGCGAAAGACCACTCGTACATGTGACAGTTAGGCCCGATGCGTGACGCAGGGCAAGCGGAGAACTGGGGTCAACCCCCGTACGTCGTGACCTCGAGCTTGCGGTCCACGAGCACGGCCTTGTGGGGCTCGATCGGCGTCCAGCCGGGGCGCCCCTCGGGGACGTGCGCGGCGATCACCACCGCGCGGAAACGCTTCAGCGCGGCGACGACCTGCTTGAAGTCGGTCATGTCGGGATCGGGCGCGCCCTCGGGCAACCGCTCGAGGCCTTCGACCACGCGGTACGCGACGGGGACGCCGGAGGTCACGACCATCACCGCGCGCCCGTTCGTCGCGACGTACGCGGCGTCGACCGTGGACTCGGCCTCGGTCGCGAGGTTCGAGATCGTCTTCGCCGTAGTCTCCAGACCACGCGCGAGATCCTCGTTCGTCACCAACGGATCGTCGAGCTTGCCGGAGCGGAAGAGCTCCGCGAGGAACATCGCGAACGCCAGATCGCCCGTACCGTCCCGAGACAGTTCGGACCGCACGAAGTCCGGGAGACGATCCACGATCCGCTGGCGGAGCGCGCCGAGCGCCGAAAGATCCCCGGAGGTCCCGAAGAGCCAGCGACGGAAGCGATAGGGCGGTGCCCCCTCGCGTATCCCGGACCCGTCCGCGCACGCGACGACCACCCGGCTACGGACGTTCGACGCCAGCTCGTAGGCGCTGCGGTTCTGGAGCAGGTCACCGGGCTTCTTGATCACGAGCGCGCGGTCGTCGGCGAAGTAGCCGAGGCCCCACTGCTCGCGGCCCGTCGAATCCGAGGCCGCCAGCTCGCTCTGAAGCGCAAACAAGTGCGCCGGCATGTAGTCGGCATCGTTTCCCAGGGTGGCGAGCAGGTAGCTCATAATCGTTTCCTCA
>JAUHYN010000794.1 GCA_030426505.1 bacterium
TCACGCCGACGCAGATCACGGTCGCGCCGGGCACGACGCCAGGCTACGACGCCGTGGTCGTCAGCGAGACCTACCCGATCATGTCGCCGCTCCGCCCGGAGACCTTCCGCATCACGATGCGGAACACCGGGACCGAGACGTGGCTCGCGGGCCAGTATCGGCTGCAGTCCACCAACTCGCCGGTGAACCTGTTCGGCACGTCCAGCGCGACGCTCCCCGTGGACGTTGCGCCCGGGCAGCAGTACCAGTTCGTGTTCGCGGTCCAGGGCCCGCAGAACGACGGCGTGTACCCGAGTCGCTGGCGCATGCGTCACCCGAACGCGACCGTCGGTAACTTCGGCGCGACCACGACGGGGAACGTCACGGTCCTCGACGGCTGCGGCGACAACATCCTCGACCCGGGCGAGCAGTGCGACGACGGCAACACCGTGGCGGGCGACGGCTGCTCGGCGGGCTGCCAGATCGAGCAGCGCGTCTTCGATACGTCGCAGACGCCGGCGGATCGCTCGTTCCTCGGCCCGGTGGGGACGCGCAGCCTCGACCGCGTCGCGATCGGCGACGTGAACAACAACGGCATCCCGGACCTCGCGATCGGCGCGGACGGCCTGCCGGCTCCGGCGCGTTACCGCGCGGGCACCATCCTCCTCGTGGAGGCGGGCCCCACGTTCTTCGACGGGACGCAGACGGACCCGACGGCGAACGCCTGGCTCCGGATCGACGGCGCGCGCGTGGACGACTTCCTCGCGGGGAACATCTACGGACGCATCATGATCGGCGACGTCACCGGCGACGGGATCGCCGACATCGTGGCGTCGGCCCCCTTCGGCGCGTGCGCCAACGACGCGGGCACCTGCGGTCGCGGCTACGTCATTCGTGGCGGGGCGGGGCTCAACGGGATCCCGGGCGGACTGCTCGACCTCGCGACGCCGACCGCGGATGTGGTCGCCACCTTCACGGCGCCGAACCCGGGCGACGGCATGAGCATCCTCGCGATCGGTGAGCTCACCGGCGACGCCTTCAACGACATCGTGATCGGGCTAACCGACGCGAATGGTCAGTCGGGTCGCGTGGTCGTGGTCGCGGGCGGACCTGCGATGACCAGCGCGAACCTCGACGCCGCGGGTGTGTTCGCCTCGTTCGATGGCCTCGGCGCGCAGGACTACCTCGGCCAGACGGCCGCGATCGGCGACATCTCGGGCGACGGCGTGGGCGACCTCCTCATCTCCGCGTCGGCGCACGACCCGGCGGGCGGCGGCCAGGACGCGGGCGGCGTGTGGGCGTACTTCGGGCCGCTCTCGAACGTGGCCACGTACAACCTCGCGACCAACTACAACGCGCGGTGGTTCGGTGAGGGCGTGCGCGACGCGTACGGCACCGGCCTCGCGGTCGCGGACATCACGGGCAACGCCGACAACGACGTCGTCATCGGTGCGGACGCCACGCGCTTCGGCGGCGTGCGCTTCGGCAGCGTGGACGTCTGGGCGGGCCCGATCGCGTCGGGCAGCACGTTCGATCTCTCGGCGGGCGCGGTGCCTTCGGTCCGCTATCAGGGCGTCGACAATGCGGACGGCTTCGGCCACTGCATCGCGGTCGGCGAGTTCAGCAACGTGAACCGCGGCGGCAAGCGCGACATCATCTCGGTTGCGACGTTCTCGCAGGGCTTCGGCAACGTGTTCACGCACGCCGGCGAGACGCACCTGTTCATGGGTTCGAACGCGGACGTCAGCGGGCAGATCAACACGAACCTCACGCTGTCGAGCGTGTACGGTTCGGGCACGCCGGATCGTCAGTGCTACTACCGTGGCTCGCTCGCGGTGGGAGATCTGAACGGCGACAACCGCCCGGACTTCTGCATCAGCGGTCGCGGCGCGAGCGGCGCCCGTGGTCGCGTCGACTGCGTTCGCAACGCCTGGTAGCGCAACCTTCGCGCTGCCCCTCCGGATCCTCGTCGTAAATCAGGACTGCCGAGACGCGTCATGCGTGTCGGCGGTCGTTCGTCCGCCGCGGACTTGCGGAGGTCTTGGAGCGCTCGGACGATCGAGGCATGTCGCGTCTGGGTGCTTGGCTCGTCGTCCTCGCTTGCGCTGCGGCGGTGGGGATCGCGCCGCCCGTCGCGCGCGCGTCGCAGGACTCGAACAGCTCCGAGGATTCGTCGGACTCGCAGTCTTCGGACGACTCGTCGGACTCGCAGTCTTCGGACGACTCGTCGGACTCGCAGTCGTCGGAGGACTCCAGCGGGAACTCCGACGCGTCTTCCGAGGACTCCGACGCCTCGTCGCAGAACTCGGAGGGCTCCTCGCAGGACTCGGCCGAATCGTCCGCCAACTCGCGCGACTCGAGTGACGACTCTTCGAACGACTCGTCCCAGAACTCTTCGGACGACTCCTCGAACGGGTCGAGCAATCGCCAGTCGAGCAAGGCGCTCACGGTGGTGGGGGCGTTGCTCGTCCTCGCGGGGATCGCGGCGGGCGTGATCATCACGGTGGCGAACGTGACCGCCGGAGAGGACGAGCTGCACAGCTACCTCGAGCGCTACCACCCGGTCGTCGTGCGTGACGTGGTCTCGGCGCGGGGCCCGATCCTGGCGGCGTGGATGGACGAGCTCGGACTCACGCCGGAAGAGGAGGCGGCGTTCTCGCGCGCGCTCGACGGCTCGGTCGAGCAGACCGCGATGCTACAGGCGCTCGGGACGCGCGACCACGCGATGGACACCCGCGCGTTCGCGAGCCACTTCGTCCACGCGCTCGAGCGCGCGCTCGGTACGGCGCGCGTGGAGCGATCGCTCGTCGCGATCCTGGATCGCGAGGGTTGAGTCCCCCGACGATCGTCGCGGCCCTCGCGATCGGCGCGGGCCTCTTCGACGGTGTCCCGCCGACGGTGTCTGCGGGGTGGAGCGTGGTGCTGCGCCCGGGGCCGGAGCCCTTCGGCCTCGCGGGGGACGACGCGATCTTCGACGCCGAGCGCCGCGAACTCTACGTCCACCCGACGGCGCGCGGGCACCCGGAAGACCTCCGCCGCGCGGCGATCGCGGCGCTCTTCTACGCCCAGGATGCGGAGTACGCGTGGTCCGAGGATCCGCGGTGGCGCGCGAACAACGCTTGGCGCGGCTTCTTCTCCACCGCGCTCGCCCCCCTGCCGCACGCGGCGAACCGCGCCCGCGAGGGCTACGTCGCGCCGCGCGGACGCGACAGCCCTCGGTGGGACTTCGCGACCCACGCCGCGGCCTTCTTCGCACCCACGCGAAAGGAGCGCTGCCGCGGGCTCTCGCAGGCGCGCTTCTTCGCCGACACGTTCGCGCTCGCCTACGACCCGGCGGAGCGGTGCCCCGAGTTCGGGCGTTGGGCGCGGCTCGATCGCGTGGGCGCGGTCGAGGTCGCGCTCGCGGCGCCGACCACCACGACGATCGGTTCGATGTTCGGGCACCTGTTCTTCCGCGTGGTGCCGGTCGGCGAGGACGGGCCGCACGCGTTGGTCGAGAGCCGCACGTTCTCGTTCGTGGCGGACACGCACTTCGCGTCGCGCGACGACCCGCTCTACGTCTTCAAGGGCATCTTCGGCGGGTACCGCGCGCGGATGGTGGAGACGACGTTCCTCGAGACGTACCGCCTGTACGTGGTCGACGAGGATCGCGACATCGTACGGTTCCGCCTACGCCTCACCGAAGACGAACGCGAGCGGCTGTTCGAGCGCGTCTTCACCGTGCTCCGCGCGTTCGCCACGGACTACTACTTCTTCGGCCAGAACTGCGCGTCGCTGCTGGTGGAGCTGGTGAACGGCGCGCTCTTGCCCGACCGCCGCGTGCATCACCCGGGCGCGTTGGGGAAGGGGCCGACGACCGCACTGGACGGCCTGGTCTTCGCGCGCGCGCACGACGGCGGCCCCCTCGCCGTACGCGTGGAAGACACGTTTGCGAGCTTCCTCGGTGTCGCGCGCGAGGCGGCCGTGCGACGGCGCCGCGCGGAAGCCGCGCTCGAGGAGCGCCTCGGCACCGATGCCCCCTTCACGCGTCTGCACGCGGCGTCGCCCTCGCTGCGCGCCGAGGGCTACCGCGCGCTGTCGGAAGTGCTCCGCGACGTCGATGATCCCGCCGTCGCGGAGCTCGTCGACGCGAGCGTCCGCATCGAGACCGCGCTGTCGGCGCGCGACAACCGCGACCGCGAGGAGGCCGATCTCGAAGCGCGCCGCGCCGGCCAGCGCGCCCTCCTGCGCCGGCTGATCGCGCGCCTCCCGGCGCGGATGGACGCGGTGGCGCCCGAGCACACCGAGGCGTTGGCGCGCGCCCTCGGCGACGACGTCATGAGTTCGCTTTCCGATCGCTGTCGGCGAACGATTTTCCAACCTGATGGCGACGTTGCCGGAGTTGCTAACGACGGACGACCAACAACGAGCCAACGCCATTGATGAACTTGTCGCGATTCATCCTGAAGCTTCATTGCTGTTGATGCTGGGAAGCTTGCGGCTCGCAGACGTCGACCCTCGCAGTACCGATCGCGAAAACCAGATTGTCCTGGTGGAAAC
>JAUHYN010000795.1 GCA_030426505.1 bacterium
CGAGCGCGCCGAAGACCATCGTCGTGACCAAGAGAGTGTTCTTCATGGGGGCGCCGTTAGCACGAACGACGCAGCGTGTCGTGACCTGGCCGCGCTTATCCGCCGCCCACCGCGCGAACGAGCCCCTCGAACCACCCGCCCGCGCCGCCGATCCACCACGCCGCCGCCGCCGCCGCCGCCAACACCGCGGCGAGCGCCCACCCGCGCGCGAACCACGGCCTCGACGGCCCCTCGAACGTGGCGCTGATGACCAGGCTCTCCGCGGAGAGCCACGCGCTCGCCTCCTCTTCGGTGAGGTGGCCGCGGGCCTTCAGGAACCCGACGAGGCGCTCCTCGTGGTTGCTCCATACATTGTTGGACGCGAGGAACAGCTCGAGCGCCGCGCGGACCTCGCCGGCCGACGCGAACCGCTTCTCCGGCTTGCGGCTCAGGCAGCGCTCGACGATCCGCCGCAGCCGCCACGGCACGTGCGGCGCGACGCGCGACAGCCGCGGGAACTTCCCGGCTGCGATCAACGCGTAGAGGTTGTCCTGGTTGGCGTGCTCGAAGAGCCGGCGCCCCGACAGCGCGTGGTACATCAGCGCGCCGAGCGCGTAGATGTCCGAGCGCGGATCCGCGTCGCCGCCGCGGATGACCTCCGGCGCGACGTACATCGGCGTGCCGACGACCACGCCGGTGCTCGTGACCTGGTCGAGCGCCTCGTCGCGCGCGATGCCGAAGTCCATCAGCTTCACGTCGCCGCTGTGCGAGACCATCACGTTCGATCCCTTGATGTCGCGGTGGACGATCCCGCGGCGGTGCGCGCACTCGAGCGCGTCGGCGATCTTGGTCGCGACGATCGCGGCGACGTCGACCGGCAGCACGCCCTTCTTCAACAGCTGTGCGACGTTCTCGCCGTCGACGTACTCGAGCACCATGTAGTGCGTGCCGCGCTTCACGAAGAGATCGTGGACGCCGACGATGTTGTGGTGGTGCAGCGTCGCGAGCGCGCGCCCCTCGCGGAGGAAGCGCTCCTCCATCTCTTCGAGCTTCGTGTCCTCGCGCGGCGCGAGACGCTTCACCGCGACGAGGCGCTCGAGGAGATCGTGTCGCGCGAGGAACACCTCGCCCATCCCGCCGCGGCCGAGCGCTCGGACGACCTCGTAGGGCCCGATCGTCTTCGGGTGCTGGACGGTCTTGGCCATCGCGACCCGACTTCGTTACCTGGCTTTGGGATCGCTGTCAAAGGCGGACGCGCTTCGCGAGCTTGTCGATCGAGGTCTTCCCGTCGGCCAGCAACAACGGCGCCAGGGCGTCGTGCCGGGGGTGGTCGGGATCGCCTTGCACCGCTGCGAGCGCTTCGGCCATCGCCACGCGGCGCGCCTTCGTGATCGTGTCGCCGACCGCGTACGTCTCACCGGCGGCGGTGAAGACGTCCTCGAGCACCGCGCCGATCTCGAACTCGATGAAGTTGGCGGCGTCGGGGCCCTTGATCCACAGCGGGCGATCCGCGCCCTCGAGCTCCACCCTCTTCCCGTCACTGATCACCTTCGCGACCGTCTCACCGGCGAGCGCGCGGTACGGGTTGTCGTCGAGCTGACTGAAGTGCGCGCGCGGTCGCTCGGCGCGGGTTCGATCCCGTCGCTCCAGGTAGACCGTGCGATCCGCTTCGAGCGTCCGCCAGAACGTGTCCTCGTCGAGGTGCGTGAGGTTGTCGACGACGCGCACGTCCACGTCGCGGAGCGCGCCGTGCAGCGCGGCGAGCGGGCCCGACCTCTTGTTCGGGATCGGGAGCGCGTCCGCGTAGAGGCGATCCGCGAGCCCGAAGAGCATCAAGAGCGCCGCCGACTTGTGGTGACCGTCGAGCAGGACCACGCGGCCGTTCGGCCCGAGGACGACGGGGAGCTTGTCGGGATCGTAGACGTCGACCGAGCGCTTCAACGCCTTGGCCACGTCGTCGTCGCCGAGGGCGGACAGCGGCTTCGCGACCTTGCCGCGCGCGTGTTCGCGGAGTTTCTTGCCGGGCTTGGCGGCGTGCAGGCGCTTGGCGAGGGCCCGCAGATCCACGACGCCGGTCTCGCCGGCGGCCACGAGCGCCCGCAGCTGGGGCGTGGTCATGGCCTCGACACGCTCGATCAGCGCGTCGACGGACGGGTCGAGGCCCAGCGCGCCGATCGACAGCGCGGTGGGTGCGTCGGGCTGCGCCAGGGTTGCGCGGTGCCGCGGCGGGGGGAAGACCTGAAGCCCGTCGGGTGCGACGACCGGGCGCCTGCGGACCGATGCGACCCCCATCCTTCAGGCATCATCGGCCGGCGGTACGGGTCGTTTGTGCCAGCGCGGTGACGACGTCGAAGGCCCGGGGATCCACGCGCTGAGCGGCCTCGCCGCGACCGTTTTTCGAGTCTTTCAAAGTGATTGCGCCCCCCGCCCATGTCGGTCTAGCCTCCGCGCGCTCGTGGAAGCCCAACACAACGCGCTCCTGCTCCTCATTCCGCTGTTTCCGCTGATCGGGGCCACGATCAACGGCCTGTTCGGACAGCGGATCCAGAAGAACCTCGGGCGTGGCGCCGTCCACGGCCTCGCCATCGCGATGCCGGCGATCTCGTGCGTCATCTCCTGGTACCTGTTCATCACCCTGATGGGGATCGCGGAGCCCGAGCACCGCGCGTTGGAGCAGGTCGGTTGGGACTGGATGCACGTCGGGTTCGCGGACGCCCGATTCGCGTTCTGGCTCGACCCGCTGTCGTCGATGATGACGCTGATCATCACGACGATCGGGACGATGATCCACGTCTACTCGATCGGCTACATGCACGAGGAGACGGCCTACTGGCGCTTCTTCTGCTACCTCAACCTGTTCGTCACGATGATGTTGATCCTCGTCCTCGGGGACAACTTCCTCGTGATGTTCATCGGTTGGGAAGGCGTCGGGCTCGCCTCCTACCTGCTGATCGGCTTCTGGTACAAGGAACTCAACAACGCCGCGGCCGGCATGAAGGCCTTCGTGGTCAACCGCTTCGGCGACGCCTGCTTCGTCATCGGCCTGTTCACGCTCTTCTGGGGGATGCAGGGCAGCTGGACCACGCCGACCGCCGGCGCGGCCGGGGATCGGCTCGAGGCCAAGGCCCCGTTCTACGCGCCGCTGAAGCCGAACTTCTCCTACGACGACGGCGTGAAGGCGCTCGAGGACGCGGTCGGCCCGCGCCCCAGCCTCGAGCTCGACGAGAAGCCGCAGGCCACGCTCACGTTCAGCCGCCTCCGCAACGTCTTCGACGACGAAGTGGAGCGCGAGAAGATCCGCTTCGAGCGCTCCGCGGCGCGCGACGCCCTCGCGTCGACGCGCATGGCCGACGGCGCAAAGGCCCACCCGAGCGAGCGCTCCACGTACGAGAAGGCGACCCTCGCGCTCCTCGCCGAGCACGATCGCGAGACCGAGGCGACGCTCGCCGCGTTCGACCAGAAGCGCGGCCGCGGGCCGATCGCCACGCGCACGATCTGGGGCATGCCGCTGTTGTTCTTCGTCTGCGTGCTGTTCTTCCTCGGCGCGACGGCGAAGTCCGCGCAGATCCCGTTCTACGTCTGGCTGCCGGATGCGATGGCCGGCCCGACGCCGGTCTCCGCGCTCATCCACGCGGCGACGATGGTCACCGCGGGCGTCTACATGATCGCGCGGTTGAACTACCTGTTCATCCTGTCGCCGGAGGCCTGCACGGTCGTCGGTCTGATCGGTGCGGCGACCGCGCTGTTCGCGGCGACGATGGGCCTGTTCCAGTACGACATCAAGAAGGTCCTCGCGTACTCGACGGTGTCGCAGCTGGGCTTCATGTTCATCGGCGTCGGCGTCGGCGCGTACTGGGCGGGCGTCTTCCACCTGCTCACGCACGCGTGCTTCAAGGCCTGCCTGTTCCTTGGCTCGGGCTCCGTGATCCTCGGCTGCCACCACGAACAGGACATGCGCCGCATGGGCGGCCTCGCGAAGTACATGCCGTCGACGCGCTGGACGTACGCGCTCGCGTGTTTTGCGATCGCCGGCTTCCCGCTCGCGGCGGGCTTCTGCTCGAAGGACGAGATCCTGTGGAAGGCGTTCTCGTCGTCGGCGGTCCACGGGCTCGTGCCGTTCGCGAACTACCTCATCTGGGGCATGGGCATCCTCGCGGCGACCCTCACGTCCTTCTACATGTACCGCTCGTACTACATGACGTTCTCGGGTGAGTACCGCGGCAACGACACGCCGATCCCGGACCCCTACCCCGCGGACACGCAGCGCGCGGTGGAGCTGCTGCAGCCGAAGCCGGTCGCCGGCCCGTCGGAGGCGCTCCTCGCGGAGCTCGCCGCGCACAGCCACGATCACGCGCCGGGCGACCACGGCCATGGCGCGCACGCGCACGACGACCACGGTCACGGGCACGACGATCACGGGCACGGCCACGATCACCACGGCGGCACGCCGCACGAGTCGCCGAGCACGATGACCGGCCCGCTGTGGGTGCTGGGCATCGCGTCGATCATCCTCGGCGTCGTCGTCGGGTTCC
>JAUHYN010000007.1 GCA_030426505.1 bacterium
TTCGTGGAGTCCTCGATCCTGAGGCCGTCCTTCTTGGCGTCGGCGATCGTGAGGCTCTGGATCGTGAAGTCGTCGCCGACCACGTCGACGCCGTTGCTCTGGGTGACCTGTCCGCTGAAGTCGAGCGTGGTGACGTCCTTGCCTTGGCCGATGAGCGTCACACCCGACGCGCCGCGGAACGTGACCGCGTTGTCGAAGAGGAACGCGCCGCGACCGAGCACGACCGTGGTGTCGTCGCCGAGCGCGTTGACTGCGTCGAGGAACATGTCCTCTTGGCCCTCCTCGAAGGACACGCACGTGCCGGTGAAGTCGTCACACGACCACAGCGGGAAGGGATCGTTCTGCTCCTCGTCGTAAAGCCCGAGCTCGACGCCCGAGAGCGGGCCCGCCGTGAAGCCGGTGCAATCGAACGGCGCGTAGGGCGCGCTCGGGCGGTAGAGGTCGTCGACCGACGGGTTGCCGCCGCCGGTGAGCGCGGCGATGAGGTTCGGGAGGTCGAGCGTCGCGACCGCCGCGCCGCCGAAGCACACGTGGTTGGCGTTCGTGTTGTTGCCCGGGACGGCCGGGTCCACGGTCTCGCCGATGCCGTCGTAGAGAATCGGGTCCACCGGCGTGCCCGCGTAGACGGCCGCGAGGAGCGCGCCGATGGGGCGCGCGATCGGGTCTGCCGCGTCGGGCGCCGTGCCGCTGCCCGAGTGGGTGTTGTCGTGGATGTGGATCTCTTCCGTGCGGAAGTTCGAGGCCGCCTGCGCGTCGAACGGGAGCACGAGGCCGGCGAGGCTGCCCACGCGGTCTTCGTGCGCGATGCGCCAACTCGCGGGGTCGTCCGCGAGCGCGAGGCCGGAGAGCACGGCGATGTCGGTCGTGTCGTTGTCGGCGTAGGTGTTGTTGTCGATCTCGATGCGTCGCGACGCGAGCACGAACGTGCCGGTGCCGGCCGGGATCTGCGAGACGGTGGTGCCGCTCGCGGCGAAGTTCGCGCGGTTGTTGTCGGCGATGCGGTTGTCGTGGATGCGCACGTCGCGGCCGACGATCGGGTTGCCGGGGAGATCGAACACGAGGAGGCCACCCGTGTTGTCTTCGACGGTGTTCTCGTAGACGTCGGCGTACTGCGTGTTCTCGATCTCGATGCCCGCGACGTTACGGCGCGCGATGTTGCGCCGGACGACGGCGCGGATCGACTGGCCCACGTAGATGCCGGCGTCCGCGGCGTTGAACGCTTCGGAGTCCTCGATGAGGACATTCGTGCAGCGCACGGGATAGATGCCGTACGCGCCGTTCTCGGTGGACGGGCCGTTCGACCAGTTCACACGGAGGCGGCGGATCTCGACGTTCGTGCTGTCCTCGATCCTGAGGCCGTCCTTCTTGGCCTGGTCGATCTCGAGGTCCGAGATCGTGAAGTCGTCGCCGATGACGTCGACGCCGTTGCTCTGGGTGGTCTGCGCGGAGAAGTCGAGCTTGGTCTCGTCCATCCCCTGCCCCGTCAGCGTGACGCCGGTGGCGCCGCGCAGCGTGAGCGCATTGTCGAGCGTGATGGTGCCGCTGCCGAGGATGATCGTGAGGTCGTCCTCGAGCGCGTTCGCCGTGTCGAGCAGGAGCCCGAGCTCGGACGCCGGGATCTCGACGCACGGCGCGGGCACATCCGAGCAGCGGATGCGCATGAACTGAGTGGGGTCGATGTTGGTGCCGCCGTCGCGGGGACCCGCGTCACGCGGGCCGCCGTCGCGCGGGCCGGCGTCCGTGGGGGTGTCGTCGCCGCCGTCGCGGGTCGTGACGCCGCCGTCGCGGGGCGGCGTGTCGTCGCCGTCGTCGTCACCCGAGCAAGCGACGAAGGCCAAGAGGAGGAGAGGAGCGAGGCCGAGTCCGTGGATACGCACGGACGGCAGTGTGTTCCAAACGACCGAGCGGTTGAAGTGGGTGGCCCCCGACACACGGCGATTTGGATGCGGCGCGGCATTCGGTCGATCCGCGCAACGCCTCGACCCAGTGCGTCGAAAACGAGGAGGTGCCGGTCCAGATCGTCGGTGGGCGCCGCGTCGTCACGCCCCTCCCTCCGCCCGCGGACGTCACCGTCGCGCCCGACGGTATGGCGCGCAACCGGACCGTGGCGCCGAGCGTGTTGCCTGGCGCCGGACTCTCGCGCGCCGCGATCCTCGAGCGCGCGAAGACCGCGCCCGTCCCGCAGCGGGTCCAGATCGGCCCCACGTGCGGACTGTACGCGCTGGGGATGGTGATGGACGCGTGGCACGCGCGCGACCCGAAGCACCCGACGGCGCTCGTGCAGGACCTCGATCTCGACGGCCGCGGCAAGCAGTACACCTTCGACCCCACGACCGACGCGCGCATCCTCGACGTCGCGAAGGCGGAGGGTTTCACGGCGCTCGGCGAGATGTTCACGGCGCGTCAGCTCGCGAAGACGGCGGAGCGGTTCGGGTACGTCGCGACCACGCACGAGGACGCGACCCTCGAAGATCTCTACCGCGTCCTCGACGCCGGCCACCCCGCGATCGTCGCGTTCGACGTCGACTACAACGGCAACCCCACCGACAACGGCGGCGACCGCGCGCACTACGCGGTCATCCAGGGCTACTTCGACGACGCCTCGGGGCGCGTCCTGATCGCTCGACACGGGTGGGGCGTGCAGGAAGACCACGCGTGGCCCGCGGAGCGATTCGACCGGAGCTGGAAGGCGCTGCAGACCACGAAGTTCTACGGCGCGCCCGGCGACGACATCATCCCCGGCCACCCCGGGGTCGACGAGCCCGACCTCATGGACCTGCCCGACGCGGGCGGCGGCCGCGCGAAGATCTACGACAGCCTCGGCACGAAGATCGTCGAGGTCGTGCCGGTCGGCGAAGCGCCGGTCGGCGGGACGCGTGCTCGGTAAACTCGCGGGGCGGCTCCCTCGGGTCGTTCGGGTGACGCGATCGCCTTGGACGCGGTCGCCCACGGAGCGCGGCGTGGTGTGCTGCGGGCCGGTGCGGATGGACCTCGCCGCGCAGACGATCGCGCGCGGCGACGACGCGCCGATCGCGATCGAGGCGCGGCAAGATCCCGTAACGCCCGGCTTCGTCGCGGTGGAGGGGGCGCGCGCATTGGTCACGGCGAGCCGCGCGCCGCACGCGGATCCGCGCGTCCTCGAGATCGACTTCGACGCGCGCACGGCGAAGCGCGTCGCCAGCTTCGACGGCCCGGGGTGGATCGTAGGCGGGTGGTTCGAGGGGCGCCCGCTGTTCGCGGAGCAACGCCTCGGCGCCACGCCGCGGTTCGCGCTGCGGCTCGACGGGCGCGCGATCTTCGAGCGCGACGGCACCCAGCCGGCCGGCGTCCCGGTGGGGTACGGCGCGGTGGTGTTGGCGGTGCTCGCGCTCGAGCCCGACGCGATCACGGGGACGGGGCCTACGGCGTTGGTCGCGATCGATCCGGCGTCACGGGCGACGCGCGCGTTGGTGGAGCTCGCGCCGGGGCCGATCGACGTGCGCGGGGACGAAGTAACGGTGGAGGGGGCGCGGGAGCGCGTGGTGGTGGAGCTGGCGCGAGGGTGATCGTTCTCGGTGCGCGCGCTTCAGCGTTGGGCGATCGAACAGGCGATCTTGCTGCGCGCTGGAAGCTGATCGCTGCGAGCTACTAACGGATCTCGATCGTGACCGCGTCCTCCGAGGCCCCGACCTTCACGTACGTCGCGCGGCGCGCCGCATCGTAGAACCACCCGCTCGACGCCGCCGCCAGCGCGTCGACGCTCCCGACCGAAGTCAGCCCCACGACCTCGGTCGGCTCCACGTCCGACCGCACCACGAAGATCGTCGGCGCGAGCGCGCGGGAGATGTAGACGAACGGGCTGTCCGCCGCGATCTCCGTCTTCGCGTCATCCGAGTCCCGCATCATGAACGACGTCGGGACCGGGCCCGGGTAGATCAACACGGTGAGGTGTCCCGCGAAGGCGGCGGTGCCGATCTCGGTGAGCGGTCGATCGATCGTCATCGGGACGATCGCGCCGGCGCGGACGAACAACGGGATGCGCGACGGCGTGCCGACGTCGAACGCGGTCAGCGTCGTGCCGCCATCGTACGCGTCGTCGCCCGGCGCCCACCAGTCGTACCAACGCGTGCCCGCGGGGAGCGCGACGTCGCGGACACCGGACGCCTCGAAGAGCGGCGCGACGAGGAACGCCTCGCCGAGGAGGAAGCGCCAGTCGTCTTCCCACGCGTCGGGGCCGTCGCCGATCGGGTGCATCATCGGCCCGCCCGCGTCGTACGCGTTCTCGGCGAGGCTGTAGAAGAACGGCACGAGCTCGTGGTGGAGCGTCGCCCAGTAGCGGTACGTGTCGACCGTCTCGTCCGCGCGCTCCGGGACACTCCACGGCTCGAGGTTCGCGCGACCGTGCAGCTGCATGAACGGCGTCATCGCGCCGAGCGCGGTCCACCGCAGGAACGTGTCGGTGTCGTAGGGGACGAGGTCCGTGAAGCTCTGGTCGTCGCGATCGAGGTAGCCGCCGATGTCCGATCCGATCATCACGTAGTTGGCCTGCGCGGAGCGGAACATGTGATCGAGCGCGTCGATCATCCCGACGTAGTCGCGGCGGTTGTCGCCGACCCACGTCACCGGCGCGTGCTCGGGGCGCGCGAAGAAGCGTCCCTCGAAGTTGTAGGACTTGTCGTAGGGCCGGACCATCGTGACGAACTCGTCGGTGCCGAGCCGGTTCGCGCCGTAGGCCCAGAAGTCGCGGTAGTACTCCTCCGAGTACGCCTGGTGCGAGATGACACCCTTGTCCGTCTTCACCGTGTCGGTCATGACGTAGCTCTCGCCGAAGTCGAGCTTCCACCCGGCGATGCCCGCGTCGAGCAAGTCGTCTTGCAACGCGTGCCACCACGCGCGACCGACGTCGTCCGCGAAGTCGATGCCGGAGCCCTTGCCCTTCCACCAGAAGAACGTCTCGCCGTCGTTGACGAAGTAGCCCTCGCGTTCGGCGACGAGGTACTCGACCGACGGCGAGTCGTAGGTGTCGCCGCCCGCCTCCACGTCGAACGACTCCTCGTTCAACATCTGCGTCACCCACAGCACCGTGCGCACGCCCTCCGCGCGGAGGTCGGCGATCATCTTCGGCATCTCGGGGTAGCGATCCGGGTTCGGATCGAACGTGTTGTAGTCGGTCTCCCAGGGCGAATCGAGGACGACCACGCCGACCGGGATGTCGCGATCCTTGAAGCCGGCGACGAACGCGCGCGTGTCCGGGCCGTCCGAGATGTCCTTCGAGATCCACGGCTCGAACGCCCAGCGCGGCGTGTAGATGTCGGGCGTCCGCGTGGGGTCTTCCGGCTCCGTCGTTTCGCCGGAGCAGGCGGCGAGGAGCACGCAGATCGAGAGGAGTCGACGCACGGACCGAACGCTATTTGCGGCGCTCGTCGTGTGTCATCGGCCAACCGCGCCGGAGCCCGCTTGACGCGGGGCGTCGCGCATGCGACCGATCGAGCGTGTTCGTGTGCCGTTGCACCTGTCTTTGAGCCGTCGCGCCGCGCCCCCGCGGTGACGATGGCTCCGACTGCACGATTCCCCCAACAACTCGATTGAAACGAACGACGGCGCGCTCGTGCGCCGCCGCGAGAGGTATTGAGCAAATGACCCTTCGACTCGGAGACCAAGTCCCCAACTTCACCCAGGAGAGCACCCACGGCCCCATCGACTTCTACGCGTACCTCGGTGACGCGTGGGGCGTCCTCTTCTCCCACCCCAAGGACTTCACCCCCGTCTGCACCACGGAGCTCGGCCGCGTCGCCAAGCTCCTGCCGGAGTTCGAGAAGCGCAACACCAAGGTCATCGCGCTGAGCGTGGACCCCGTCGACGACCACAAGAAGTGGATCCTCGACATCAACGAGACGCAGAACACCGAGGTGACCTACCCGATCCTCGCCGACGCGGATCGCAAGGTCGCGGACCTCTACGACATGATCCACGAGAACGCGAACAACACACTCACCGTGCGCTCCGTGTTCATCATCGACCCGAACAAGAAGCTCCGCCTCACGCTCACCTACCCGGCGTCGACCGGCCGCAACTTCGACGAGCTGTTGCGCGTGATCGACTCGCTCCAACTCACGGAGTACCACTCGGTCGCCACGCCCGCGGACTGGAAGGCGGGCGAGCGCGTCGTGATCGCGCCGTCGATTCAGGATCCGAAGGAGCTCGAGGAGAAGTTCCCGCAGGGCTTCGAGGTCGTCCGGCCGTACCTGCGCCTGACCACCCCGCCGAAGTCCTGAGCGCGTTACTGCGCGACGGGATCGAAGACGAAGGTCGAGGGCGACGGAATCGCTTCCATCGGGCGCGAGAAGCCGACCGCGAACCCACACGGCGTCGTCCCGTCCGCGCAGAACCCACTCGCCTGACACTCCGCCGCCAGACACCCCGGAGTCTCGGCGCCTATGATCCCCGAGACCGCCTCCTGCCCCGCGGCGCGCCCCACCTGATTCGTCGACTGCATGTCGATCAGTCCGACGATCACGCGATTGGTGTCCTCTTCGAGGCCGACCGAGAAGTTGAGGTCGTCACCCGGATCGCACGGCGTGAGGCACGCGTGTTCCCACGTGACCCACAGCGTCTTGCGCCCGTTCGCGTCCTGCATCGCCGCGCAGATCCGACCCGCCGCCGGCATCTCGAGCGCCTCCCAGAACGCCATCACCGCCAACTGCGGGTGCCCCGCCGAGGTGATGCCGTCCTGATTCGACACCGCGTCCGCCGTCGCGCCCGGCGCGGTCTCGCCGAACGCCACGTACCCGTCGTCGGCGACCCAGACGCGCTGCACGCGCTCGCCGAACAGCCGGAACGAGAAGTCGTTCATGAGCAGCCCGGCCAAGGTCTCGTCGCTCACGAGGACCTCGTCGTTGGCGAGCCCTGTGAAGCGCTCACTCGGGACGCCGGCGAGGTCGCACGCGTTCGTGACGTCGACGAACCCGGTGGTGTCGACCGTGTACCGCGACGCGATCCCTTCGCACGACGCGCGCGTCGCCGCCGCGGGCACCGCGAGGTTCCCGAGCGTGCCGGAGTAATCGCACGCGGCGTCCTCGCACTGCTCCGTGAGAACGAGGATGACCTGCCGCGTGGCGTCCGGGGAGAACGCCGCGTTCGCGAGCCCCGACGCCACGACGCGCCCCGCCCGGAGCCCCTCCGCGCGCACGGTGAACGCGTTGCCGCCCGACTCCTTGAGGATCGTCCACGACACGACTTCGTTGCCCGCGGGCACCTCCTCCACGACCTCTTGCCCGCCGCCTTGGATCCGGATGCGGAACGTATCGACCTCACACGGGACGCCGAGCGTCGTGTCGACGAACACCACGACTTCCGTGGGATTCGCGCACGCCGCGAGCGCGACCAACGACAGGGTTGCCCAGCCTCTCATCACTACTCCAAGTCCATTCTGAGCTTGAACACGGTCACATTCGGCCCCGGCAGCCCGATCGCCTGATTCACCGGCCCCGCGAAGCTCGGTCCGGCGCAGCCGAGCGAAACCGCGTTCACCGAGTACGAGCGCGCGCCGAGCGCTCGACTGTTGCCCTGCACCGAGACCATCGCCGTCGGCCCCTGAGGCAGGCAGTTCGTCGGCGCGATGATCGGGTTGCCCATCATGTCGAACGCCACCACGCCCATGCACGAGCCGCGGAGCGTCGCGTTGTCCCAAGCGCACTCGGTGACGCAGGTGTTGTTCATGGGCGCCACCGCCGGCTCCATGACGTCGGCCACGCAGCTGACACCGGTGCAGTCGCCGTCGTCGTGACACGGCGTCGCGGTGCCGTCGCAGATGCCGCACCAACACGGCTGGCCGTTGCACATGGGCTGCTCTTCGGGATCCAACGTCCACTGCGCAGAGGCGCTCGTCGACACGCGCTTCGACGACATGTCGAAGCTCGGCCCGAACGGGACGGCGCAGTCGAGGCTGTACTCGCCCGCGCGCGAAGGGATGCCGCTGCTCGCGTGCAGATCGCACGACTGCCCGACGATCCCGGTGTCGACCGTCGGCCCGTGGGGGCTCGCCTGGCAGGTGCCGTTTTTCACGCCGTCGCGGGGGACATCGTCGCCCACGCACACCGGACAGAAGCCTCCGTTGCGATTGAGATCCGACGCGACGATCCAGATCCCGAAGTCGTCGAACGTCACGCGACCGGTGTCGAGATCCGCCGTGCCCGTCACCGGGACGGCGCCGGGCGTCGTCGTCCGGAACATCACCGCGAAGCAGTTGTCACGAATCGGCGAGCCCGAGTTCGCGCCGAGGAACACGCCACACTCGCCGGGCATGCAGTCCGCGTCCGACTGACACGGCTGGAAGTTGTTCGCGCACGCGAACGCGCCGGGCGCGACCGGGATGCACTGGAACGGCGGACAGGCCGAGTCGTCCGCGCAGACCACGCTCGTGTCCGTCATGCAGCGCTGGAGGTTCACGGCCGGGTCCGGGATCGGCCCTTCGAAGCGACAGTTGCGGCACTGCGCGTCGCACCCGGTGACGTCGACGACGAACTGCGCGCCGACCGGGAACGCGTTGTTGTGCGTGGCGCCGGTCCAGCCCACGTGGACCAGCCCTTCGTCCAGCACGGAGAACCGCAACCGGTCGGGACAGAAGCGGCCGGCGTCGCTGGCGACGGTGCCGCCGTCCGGGGTCGTGTCGGGATCTTCGGAGCAGCCGGCCGCGAGCACCGCGGCGGCGAGCAACGCGCTCCCCATTCCATTCAATCGAATCATGCTCGGCCTCCTCAGCGCCCGACGATGCTCACGCTGTCGAGGCTCGAGTCGAAGGGATCGTTCGGTCGCGTGCCGAAGTACACGCCCGCCCCCGCACCCGCGAGGACGACGACGGCCACGACGCCCCAGAAGACCGGCGAGCTCAGCACGCCGCCCTCCTCTTCCTCACGGTCGCCAGGCGTCGCCGCGACGGTGGTCGCTGCGGCGCCCGCCGGGGGCGGTGGCGCGGAGGTGACCGCCGGGAGCGGGGGTGGCTCCGCAGGCGGAGGCACGGAGAGCGTGACGACCTTCGACTGTCCGTCGTCGAGGCGGAACGACTCCTGGGCGATGGCTTGGCCTCCGCGGAGGACGCGCACCACGATCTGACCGGGGTTGGACGGGATGGACTCGCCGAGGACGGCCTGCGCGATCTCGCGCTCGCCGATCATCAACACGTCGTCGGCGACGATGCCGTCGGCGCGCACGACGACGAATGCGATCTTGCTCCGAAGCGCGACGCGGCGCTTCCCCGCCGCCTTGCGGAAGGCGTCGTTCTCCCCTTCGACGGTCTCGCGGAGGAAGATGCGGTAGGCGCGGTCGGCCTCCACGTATTGCCCCGTCTTCTCCTGCGCGGCGGCCAAGTTGTAGAGCGTGAGCGGCAGCGGTTGGATTTCGTACGCGCGCTGGAAGCGATCACGCGCCGTCACCCAGTCCCTCGACTTGGCCGCTTCGATCCCTTCACCGACGAGGCGGCGCGCGAGCTCTTCGGTCGCGACCTGGGCGTCGGCGTTCGTGGCGTACAGAGCGAGGATCTGGACGGCCGCCACCAGCGCCGCCCGGACAGAGAGATTCGTCTTCATCATTGGTAGTCGTCTGCGAGGACCGCGCCGTCTTGCTCGATCTTCGTCGCTTTCGCCTTGGCTCCTGACTTCATCGCTTCACGATCGAGGTCATCCTGGTCCGCGAGCAGCACGTCGTCCACTTTCGTGCGCTCGCGCGGCGGGGCCGCGACGGCCGCCTTCGTCGGCGCGTCCTCTTCGATCAGATACGTGGGGACCGCCTGCGGATTCTCCGGAGCGGCCTTCTCCTCCGCGCGGCGCGCTGCGGCGCGACGTCGCGCGCGCGCGCGATTCACACGACGGCGGCGGCGCGACGGCTCGATCGTATCGGGGCCGTCGTCCTCCTCGACCGCGTCGTCGTCGACGTCATCGTCCTCCGCGGCCGGCTCGACCACCTTCGCCGCGGTCTCGGTCGGCGGCGGCGCCACGACCGGAGGCGGCGCGACCGGCGGCGCGACGGGGGGAGCGGTCGTCACGGGCGGCGGCGCCTGCGCGGGCTCAGGCTCGTCGAAGCTCACGAACATCATCACCGCCAGGAGTACGACGGCCGCGACGCCGGCGATCAGGACGCCGACCATCAACGCGCGATCCTGGGAAGTGCCCGGGTGCGAGCTCGCCGCGACCTCGTGCGAGACGCTGCTGCTCTGGACGATCGAGTCGCCGGTGATCGCGACCGTATCCTCGGGGATGGAGAGCGACCCGGTCGAAGTCCGCACGCGCTGGTGCGACGAGCCCGAGTGCCCCTCGGCCTCCATCACGCGGCGCACGCTCTCGCCGACGTCCTTCGACGTGACGAGCGCGGCCTCGGGCACCGCCATCGTGAGCGCGCGGTAGAACTCGAGCGCGGTCTCGTAGCGCGCGTCCGGCTCGGGCTGCAGCGCCTGGTTCAACGCGGAGACGAGCTCGTCGGGGAGGTCGTCGCGGATCGATTCGATCGGCGGTATCGCGCGCTTCATCACCTGCTGCAGCAGCGACACCTCGTCCTTCGCGCGGTACGCGCGGCGGTTCGCGAGGGTCTCCCACAGCACGACGCCGAGGGAGTAGATGTCCGAACGGCGATCCACCTCACCCCGGTGAACCTGTTCGGGCGACATGTACGCGACCTTGCCCTTCAGCTTCTGCGCGCGCGTGTGGTGGAGGCGCGACGAGAACTTCGCGATCCCGAAGTCGATGATCTTCACGTTGCCGCGACGCGACAGCAGGAGGTTCGACGGGCTCATGTCGCGATGCACGAGCTCGAGCGGTTCGTCGTGATCACCGCGCGCCTCGTGGGCTGCGTGCAAACCATCAGCGGCTTTCGCGATGATGTGAACCGCCATCGGAACCGGGAGACGCTGGTGCTGTCGCCGCGCGAAGTTGAGCAGCTTGCCGAGGCTGCAGCCCTCGACGAACTCCATCACGAGGAACAACGAGCCATCGACCTCGACCAGCTCTTCGACGTGGACGATGTTCGGATGCGACAGGCGCGAACACACGTTCGCCTCGTCGATGAACATCTCGACGAAGTTGCTGTCGTCCAGCAGGTGCGAGTGCACGAGCTTGATCGCGACCGGACGCACGAACCCGCGCGCGCCCGCGCGACGCGCGAGGTACAGCGAGGCCATGCCGCCGCGACCGACGTTCTCGACCAGCTCGTAGCCACCGAGCACGATGGGGAGTGAGGGCTCGATACGCGCATCAAAACACGAATCCGAGCCTGTTTTGAACCGGGTGGTCGGCGGCGACGCGTCTACATGCGTTCCCCCGAACCGAGCTGACCCTACTCGCCCCTACGGGTTCGGCGCGACCGACGTCGCCGCGAGGACGAGGCGTCGCGTGTCGAGTTGGATGACATCGACGGCGTCGCCCGGCGGCTGCGGCTCGAACGTCAACCTACCTTGCGGCCACGTCATCAGCTCGGCGAGACCGCGCGCGCACCACCCCTCGACCACCTCGGTGAGGTCCGTGCGGTCGACCTGGCCGCTTTGGAGGAGTCGGGCCTCGAGCACGTCGACCGAAACCGCCGCGGCGAGGCCGTCCTCGAGCGCGTAGCGGTGAATCAGGTGATCGACCAACGACGCGCGCCCGGCGATCCGAAGATCGATGACGCTCCCTTCCAAGAGCTGAACCTCGCCGCGCCGCGCTGCGTCGACGACCAAGAGGCGCCCCGTGCTCCGCCGCGCGAAGAACAATTCGAGCGCCTCCGAGACGCGGAGCCACTCGAGGTCGGACGCGAAGTCGGGCTGGGCGGCACGCGGCTCGACGTCCGTCTCGAGCATGGAAAGGAGAGACGCGATCGCGGCCTCGTCGTCGCCCTCGCCTTGTCGGGCTTCGAGGCGTCGCCGCGCCGACTCGGGATCCTCCGTGCGATCGAGTCCCCCCGCGATCGCGCGGCGCACTTCGGTCGCGGTCGCGCCGAGCTTCGCGGCGAGCCTCAGCGCGACCTCGGCTTCACCGAAGCGCGCGTGCGCGAGCAGCGACCGCGCGAACAGCAGCCGCGTCGACGCCTGCTTCGGCGCGATCGCGATCGCGAGCTTGAGGTGGGGCTCGGCGCGCGCCGCTTCCCCGAGCGCCACGTAGACCTCGCCGATCGTCGCGTGCGCGTCGGCGCCGCGCGGGACGCGGTGGCCGACCTCGCGCAGGTACATGAGCGCGCGCTGGCGGCGCCCGGCCTGCGCGTGGAGTCGCGCGAGCGCGACGAACTTCGTCCAGTCGTCCGGGTCCTCCCAGATCGCGGCTTCGAGGCGCTCGACGTTCATCCCGTCGTCGCTCCGAGGATCTTCACGATGGCCACGACGCTGATCAACGAGAACAACACCAACATCCCCAACAGCAGCGGTCGTCGCCAACTCGGCGGCGCGGGCAATGGCGGCGGCAACGGAGACGAGCGACTCGGCGCCGGCGGGAGTGGCAGCGGCATCGGAGCGAGCGGGCGCGCTTCGCCGGTCATCACCTCCAGCTCGGTGCGGCGGCGCTCCTCGTGCGGCGCGTCGTGCGCGGCGTTCATCCACACCGACACGAGTCGCGCGTCGACGTTGAGGTGCAGCGCGCGGAGCGCGCCCTCGATCGCCTCGTTCAGTTGGCGCGCGCTCGGGATCCGCCGCGCGCGATCGCGTTCGAGCGCGGCGAGGACGACGGCGTCGAGCTCGGGCGGGACGGCGGGATCGATCGCGCTCGGCGGGGGCACCACCAACGCGCGCACCGACTTCACGACCTCCGCGGGGCTGCGTCCCGTGTGGAGTCGTCGCCCGGCGAGCAGCTCCCAGAAGAGGACACCGAGCGTGAAGACGTCGGAGCGCTCGTCGTAGGGCTCCTCTTCGAGCATCTCGGGCGGCGCGTACGCGAAGCGTTGGCGGCGTGTCCCCGGGCGTGTGAACGCGTCGTCCACTTGCGCGGCCGCGACGCCGAAGTCGGCGACACGGACTTGCCCGTCTTCCGTCACGAAGACGTTGCTCGGCCGGAGGTCGAGGTGGAGGAGCCCGATCTCGTGCGCGGCCTGCACGGCCGAGGCGGCGTCCGCGATGATGCGCCCCGCGATCCCGATCGGGACGCGCGCCGTCGACGCGCGCTCGATCAGCGCGTCGACCTGGTCGCCGCGTTGATACTCGTGCACGACGCTCACCGTCTCCGGCGATACCTCCACGTCGACGATGCGCACCGCGCTCGCGTGCTCCAGCGTGCGCGCGCGCTCCACGCGGTCGAGGTACGTCTCGACGAAGCGTTCGCTCGAGCGCACGTGCGGGAGCAGTCGCTTGATCACGACGAGCCGCGCGTCGCGGTCGGCCTCCTCACAGCGCGCGAGGAGCACTTCGGCGACCCCCGTCAATGCGAGCCGCCGCGCATGGAGATACGTCGACAAGGTTCTGCTCCGGTCGCGACGCGCGTGGTCGCGAAGCCGGCGCGGGCAGTCTGCCCGCGGGATCTCGAGGCTGTCGAGGGGCGTCGAGGGGCGGCAGGCCAGCCTGCGCGAAGCCGGGTCATTCCGACGCACCGCGACGCGCTCTCGGCCGATAACCCCGATGGGCATGGATCGCGTGAATCCCGGACTGAGCGTCGACTGGGTACGGCGAGAATTCGACGCCGACGTCCCGAAGCGACCCAAGGCGCCGCCGTCCACCGAGCCGCTCGCCGCCCGCGGCGCGCCGCCCACGCCGATTCAACTCCCGGTCACGCCGACCTACGCGTCGCTCGACGTCGATCGCAGCGCCGTACGGATCGGGCGCGAGGCCCGACCGACGACGACGATCGGCGCGAAGGAGATCCTCCGCAGCGCCCCCGAGCGGCGCGCCGAGCTCCTGCGTCGACACCGCGACTTCCTTGGTCACGTCACGCGCGCTTCGACGGCGAACCCGGAGCTCGGGAAGCTCTCGGCGTCGCGCGCCGGCTTCGACCTCACGGCGACCGCGACCGCGGTGCGCATCGACGCGCCCGACGGCCGGTGGGTCACCGTCGACTGCACGGATCCCGAGCGCCCCGTCCTCGCGTCGGACGGCGCGGAGCGCGGCGCCGCGCTCGAGCGTTTGATCGAGGGCTTCGAAGCGTTGCTCGTCGGGCGCGGGCTCTTCGGGCTCCGCTTGGATCCGAAGCGCGGCGTACGCGAGGCGTTCGCGTACCTGCTCGGACCGGGCGGCGCGCTCAACGCCCAGGCGACGCCGAACGTCCCGCCCACGCAGCGCTTCGCGCACCCCAAGCTCGTGTGCTGGGACTTCAACGGGACGGTCGAGCGCGAGCGCAACGCCGGCTTCCGCCCGGACATCGGCTTCGTCACGGACAACCTCAACCAGATGGGCGCGCTGAGCGTCATCACGACCAGCGTCGATCCGCGCGCGGTCGAAGAGACGATGGTGGCCGCCAACCTCCACTTCAACGCGTACTTCGGTGGCCCCGAGGTGCGCCCCACGCCGGGCAAGAAGCTCTACGAGGGCGTCGCGAAGGCCTACGGTTTCGACGCGAAGGACGCGCCGCACCACATGGTCACGATCGGCGACAGCGCCACGGACCAGTCCGCGGACCTCGCGGGCGTGGTGTTCCTCAACAGCGACTCCGACACGCCGGCCGAAGTCATCCAACGCTTCCTCTTCGAGCTCGACCGCGCCGGCGACGGCAGCTTCGCGCGCGGACTCGAAGCCACCCTCGAGCGCCCGCTCGACGCCGAGCCGCAGTCGCTGAGCCTCGGCGAGCTCGCGTTCGACGTCGCGCTGGACGACCGCGACGGCGCGCCGTGCCCGAAGGTCGCGAACCTCCGCGTCGGCCTCGACACCGACGCGCTCCTCGATGTCCTCGAACGCCCGGCGCCCCCGAACGATCTCGACGGCGCAGCGCGGTACGCGCTCGCGCTGCGGCACGTCGAGAACCAGTGCGACGAGTCGACGCTCGCCGCAGTCGCCGCACGCGCCGGCGCCACCGCGGACCCGGGCGCGGTCCTCGCGTCGCTCGCACTGCGGCAGTCGCGACGAACGGAAGAGGTCCGCGTCGCGCGCGCGGCGGCGACGGGGATCGATTCGTGGCTCGACGACCACCCGAGCGCGAAGGCGGTCGAAGCGCTCGTCGACTTCATCGCGACCGCCGGAGATCCGGCGGCGCTCGCCGACCTCCAGGCGTGGGCGCCCACGTACGCCGCGCGCACCGCCGCGTGTCACGACGCCGCGAAGGCCACGCTCGCTTCGGACTTCGCGCGCCTCGGCGACGCACTGGACGGCGCGATGAACCGCACGACGAAGCGCTCCAGCCCGGGCCGCGATCGCGAGCGCCTCGACGCCGTCCAGAACGCGATCGAGCACCTCCCGGAACAGGTCGATCGTCTGATCGAACTGCTGGACGAGACGGAAGCGACACGCGACCTCGCCCCCGCGCTCCGCGCGATCGCGGAGGCGTTCCCGGACCTCCGCGCAATGGCCGAGGCCGAGCTCGACGCGAAGTTCACGGCGCGCGCCGAGGTCGACGTCCCCGCGCGCCTGGCCGGCGCCGACGCCCACGCGGTGCGCCGCACCGAGACGTGGCGCACCAACGACGCCGCGATCGAGGCCCTCGCGACCCGCCTCGCGAAGGCGATCTGATCACCGCGGCGCGACGATCCGCCGGAACGTCACGTTGATGCGCTCCGTGGTGACGGACACCTGCTTCGGCACGCCGTGGTGGAACTCGTGCTGGCACGCGCCGCCCATCACCATCAGCGACCCGTGCGTGAGTTGCAGGTGCTTGCGCCAGCGACGGCGCCGCTTGTGGCGGAGGACGAACTTCCGCGTCACGCCGAGCGACAGCGCCGCGATGATCGGTTCGCGGCCGAGCTCGCGCTCGTCGTCGGCGTGCATGCCCATGTTGTCCTGGCCGTCACGGTAGCGGTTGAGGAGCACGTGGTTGAACGGGACGCCGACGTGCTCCGAGACGCGCCGGTTGAGCGCGTCGAGGGTCGGCGTGAACGGCACCGGCTCGAGGACCTGCCCGGAGTACCTGTATGGGAGGTCGCCGCACCACGCGACGAGGCGCGGTTGCATGACCTCCTTGCCGAACACCTTGATCGGGCGCGCGGCCCACGGCTGCTCCTCCATCAGCGCCGCGAGGATCGTGTCCGCCTCGGCGGCGTCGAGCCAGGCCGGGTCGAGATCGACCCAGGAGGTCTTGCCGAGTTCGGTCCGCACCTCGCGACCGTACCCCAGGACCGGTCTCTCGACGCCCACGTTTGCACCCGTCCGTTCGTCGGCGATCGTCGGAGCGTCGACAGGCGAACCTGTCGAGATCTCGACGTCGGTGTCCCGTCGCGATGCGATCGAAGTCGGCATCCGAAGTGCAGTGTGTCGCGCTGAGCCATGTGGAACGCCTACCTCGACCAGCTGTCGTCCTACATTCGTCCGCGCCCCGACGATCCGTCGCCGAGCACCGCCGACTGGGGAGAACGTGATCTCGTCCGCCTCGAAGTCGGCTACGGCCTGATCGCCCTGGCCGAGACCGAGGGCACGGACACCCTCGTCCCGTGTATCAAGCAGCTCCGTCGGTGGCTGTTCTGGGAGTGGGGTTTCGTGATGCCGAAGGTCCGCATCCTCGACGACCTCTCGATCGGCAAGTACGAGTACCGGGTCCGCCTCTCGGGGCGCGTGGTCGCCGAGGGCCGCGTGCAGCCGAAGGAGCGCCTGGTGGTCGACGCCGAGCGCGTCCCGGTCGGCGCCGAGATCATCCGCGACCCGGTGTTCGAGTGCGACGCCTACTGGATCGATCCGGACGCCGCGCCCGACGCGCCGCACATCAGCCCGTCGATGGTCATCGCCGCGCACCTCGGCGAGGTCCTCAGGCAGCGCCTCGGCGCCTTGCTGCAGGCGAACCAGGTCGCGACGCTCGTCGAGATCACGGCGACCACGAACCCGGACGCCGTGAAGCGGTTCCGCGAGGCCTCGCCGCGCCTCGGTCACCTGCTGTGGGTGCTGCGAGAGCTGTTGAACGAAGGCGTCCCGATCCGTGACCTCGCGACGATCCTCGAGGCGTACTCCGTCGAGGGCTTGCAAGAGCAGACGCGGGAGACCGCGCTCGCTCGCGTGCGCGTCGCGCTCGCGGCGACGATCACTGCGCGGTTCTCGATCGGCGACCGCATCCCGATGGTGATGTTGGGTGAGGCGCTCACCCGTGAGCTCGAGTGGTACTGCGCGCCCGAGCGCGACCTCGACACCGATCGGTCGGTGCGGATCATCCGCTCGATTCACGACGCGATGCTCACCGCCGAGTGCCTCGGCGCGTCGCTCGTCGTGCGCGACGAGGTGCGCGGGATCCTGCGGCACCTCCGCGTGTCGACGATGCCGCCGCTCCTCGCGCTGAGCGAGATCACCGCCGACCGCGAGGCCGACGTCGTCGCGACGGTCGGTCTCTCGGTCGAAGCGTCGGCGCCCGCCTACGAGCGCGGTCGCGCCGCGGCCTGATCCGCGCCTCGGCTGCGGTTCCCTGGACCCACGCGCCGCGAAGTCCGGTATATCGACGCGCGTCCATGAAGCGTCCCAGCCTCGTCTCCGTCCTGGCCGTCACCTTCGGCCTGCTCTCCATCCGCGGCGGCTGCGGTCCGGGCCTCCCCGCGCCCCAGGCCGAGTGCCTCGACCGCGCGGCGCCGAGTGACGGCCTCGAGACGGTCGTGATCGGCCTCGGCGCCGACGACGCGTTCCGACCGCTGGCCGACGGCGAAGACCTCTACCTGGAGTTCGGGACCCAGGGCGGACAGCACGTCTTCGTCGCCTTCGAGTATTACGCCAAGGACCACGACAGCTGGCAGCACCGCTTCACGGCGTACCTCGCGGGGACCGAGATCGAGCTGGGCTCCGGCGGCTTCATCGCCGAGCCCTGCACGCCCGGGTGGAACCAGGTCGCGATGTTCCCGGTGTTCGTCGACACCGCGACGACCGCGCCGGTCCGCCTCGAGGTCGAGTCCGGTCCCACCGAGCAGGGCGTCCCGGTGCGGACGATCGAGGCGACCGCGAACGTCCGGTTCGTCGCGCCGACCTGAGCATAAGGCGGACCCGTACACGTTCGTCTCGAAAGAACTGATTCCCAGAACTCGATACCACTCGGTAGGGTGGGCAGTGACGATGCGCTGGTGGCTCCCCTTGTTGTCCGTCTCCCTCTTCGCCTGCGCCGGCGAAGATCCTCAGACGATCGTCGAGCCGCGCGACGGCGGCGTGGGCGACGCCGGGTTCGTCGACTCGGGCGTGGAGCGCGACGCCGGAGTCCCGCGCGACGGCGGCCTCGAGCGTGACGGTGGACCGACGACCACGTTCACGACCGACATCGTGCCGATCATCCAGACCTACTGCGTGCGCTGTCACTCCGCGACGAACCGCCCGCCGCGGATGGACTTCCGGCAGCCCGCGCAGACCACGTACGACCGCCTCGTGAATCGCCCGGCGATCCGCGCGCAGGCCGACTACATCGAGCCGGGCGATCCGGATCGGAGCTACCTCTTGCTCAAGATCGAGAACCGGCACCAGACCATCTCCGGCGCCGACGGCGACTTCATGCCGCCCAATGGCCAACGCGTCCGCGTCTCCGCACCCGAGGTCGAGACGATGCGCACCTGGGTCCGCGAAGGCGCCGCGCTCTGATCAGCGCGGTTCGGTCCTCGCTCGTTCCATTCAGTAGAGATCAGATCGCCCCGCCGCGCGCAGTCGCGGGAGCGGCGTTGCTTCGATTTCGTTCCGTCGCCTGACCGACGACCGCGACACCCCCGCCCGACTGACCGCCTCGGACCCGTCATGTGATCCTCCTGACCACATGAGCGATCTCGATGCGATCGTCGCGCGCGCGTGGGACGTCGTGGAGCGCTGCGACCCGGACGGGCGCGGCCTCCGCGCGGCGGCCGGCTCCGCGCTCTACCCGCACGTGTGGACGCGCGACGTCGGCCTCGCCGCCCTCGGCATCCTCGCGGCCCCGCGCTCGAACGACGACGTCGCGCGCGTGCGTCGTTCGCTCGAAGCGATCGCCCGCCACGCGGATGCGCTCGGGCGCGTGCCACTGAAGGTCGACGTCGCCGAGGACCGCGCGGTGAGCGAGAACTCCGCGGGCGTCGACGCCGGCGCGTGGTTCACGCTCGCCGTCGCCGCGCTCGCGCGCCACGAGGTGCCCGACGATCGCCTCGTCGAGACCGCGCGCCGCGCGATGCACTGGACGCGGCACCTCGACGTCGACGGCGACGGCATCCTCGAGACCCCGGAGGCGAGCGACTGGGCGGACATGATGCCGCACCGCCACCACGTCCTCTTCACGAACGTGTTGTACGTCGCCGCGCTGCGCGAGCTCGGCGCGATGACCGGCGACGACGACGCGCGGACCCGCGCCGACGACGTCGCGGCGCGCATCAATCGGCTCTTCTGGTTGGAGGGCTGCCTCGACACCGCCGGCACCACCACGTACCTCGAGGCGCTCGAGCGCGACTGCCCGGAGTGGGCGATCACCGGGCGCTACGTCGCGCGGTGGGGCGCCCTCCCCTACTACCTGCCGTACGTCGGCTTCCGTGTCGCCGGGGAGCACTGCGACGTGGTCGGCAACAGCCTCGCGATACTCTTCGGCGTCGCGGACGATGCGCGCGCGTCGTCGATCCTCGATCACTTCGACCGCGTCGGCGTCGCGGCGCCGCACCCGGCGCGCACGATCGATCCGCCGCTCTACCCCGGCGACTCGGATTACCGCGACCACTTCGCGTGGCGCGGCCTCAACGTCCCGCACCAGTACCAGAACGGCGGCGCGTGGCCGTTCGTCGGTTCGCTCGTGGCGCTCGCGCAGCTGCGCGCGGGACGCTCCGCAGACGCCACGCTCGAAGCTCTCGCGCGCGCCGTCGACGATCCGAAGCACCCGTTCTGCGAGTGGCGACACGGGCGCTCGGGCGCCGCGATGGGGGAACGCGATCAGCTCTGGTCGGCGACGGGGCTCTTGTGGGTCGTCGCAGCGCGCGAAGGGGGGCTGACGTGAACCTCGCCGGAATCGACTGGGCGATCATCGCCGTCTACCTCGTCCTCACGCTCGCGATCGGCCTCGGCCTCACCGGGCGCGCGTCGTCGCACGTGGACGACTTCTTCCTCGCGGGTCGCAAGCTCCCCTGGTGGATCGTCGGCACGTCGATGGTCGCGACCACCCTCGCCGCCGACACCCCGCTCGGCGTGACCGAGCTCGTGCGCACGGGCGGCGTCGCGGGTGCGTGGTACGGGTGGAGCGCCGCGGTCGGCATCGTGACGGTGGCGATCTTCTTCTCGCGCCTGTGGCGCCGGAGCGGCGTGGTCACCGACGCGGAGCTGGTCGAGTTCCGCTACGACGGGCGCCCCGCGAGCGCGCTCCGCGTGATGCGGTCGGTCTACCTCTCCCTCGTCGTCAACACACTCACGCTCGGCTGGGTGATCCTCGCGATGGTCCGCATCGTCGAAGAGGTAATGGGGCTGCCGCAGGTGATCGTCCTCCCGGTGCTGCTGGTCATCGCCGTGGGCTACTCCACCGCGAGCGGCTTCTGGGGCGTCGTCGCGACGGACGCGCTGCAGTTCGGGGTCGCGATGACCGGCACCATCGCGCTCGCCGTCGTCGCGGTGATGGACGCGGGCGGACCGTCGGGACTCACCGCCGCGCTCGGTGAGTCGGGCGCGCTCGATCTCGTGCCTTCGGCGGACTCGGATCTCCTCCCGCCGCTGACGTTCGGCGTCTACGTCGGCATGCAGTGGTGGGCGACGCGCAACGCAGACGGCGGTGAGTACCTCGGGCAGCGCGTCCTCGCTGCGAAGGACCCGCGTCACGCGCAGCTCGGGATGCTCTGGTACGCGGTCGGCGAGTTCGTCATCAAGCTGTGGCCGATCATCCTCGTCGCCGTCTCCTCGCTGGTCTTGTACCCGCAGCTCGACGACCACCAGAGCGCGTACCCGAAGATGATCGCGGAGCACCTCCCGATCGGCCTGCGCGGGTTGCTCGTCGCGTCGCTCCTCGCGGCGTTCATGTCCACGGTCGACACGCAGCTCAACTGGGCGTCGTCGTACCTCGTCAACGATCTGTACCGGCGCTTCTACCGACCGGACGCGTCGATGAAGCACTACGTGCGGATGTCGCGCTTCGCGATGGTCGCGCTCGCACTGTTCGGGACCGGCGTCTCGCTCGTGCTCGACTCCGTCGCCGACGCCTGGAAGCTCCTCGTCGCGCTCGGCGCGGGCCAAGGGTTGGTGGTGCTGCTCCGCTGGTACTGGTGGCGCATCAACGCGTGGTCCGAGATCACCGCGATGATCGCCTCGGCGATCACCACGTTGATCGTCCACGTAGTGTGGCCCGGCGATGCGCGCTACGGCCTGCGCCTCGCGACGATCGCGATCGTGTCGACGGTCTGCTGGGTCGCCGCGACGTTCGCGACGCGCCCCGTCGCGCTCGCGCACCTGTGTCACTTCTACGCGCGCGTGCGCCCGGACGGCGGAGCGTGGGGCCCGGTCCGGCGCGCCCTCGGGATCACCGTGAAACCTCAGCGACTGCGTTCGGTCGCGTCGTGGCTGCTCGGGCTCGGCTTCGTGTACGGCCTCACGTTCGGCGTCGGCGCGACCGTCCTGCACGACGTCGGGTTCGGCCTCGCGTCGCTCGTCGCCGGCGCGGCGTGCGGAGTCGGGCTGTGGTTCGTGTTGCGCGCGACGTACGAGGACGAGGACCGCGAACCGGACGAGGTCCCGAGCGCGTGATGGACCTGCTCTCGATCCCCCTCGTTCGCCCGATCGACTTCACCGAGGCCGGTCGAGCCCTCCGCCGACTCCGCGCGCGACGCAACGTGAGCGCGCTCTACTTCGTCGCGCACCCGGACGACGAGGACGCCGCGACGCTCACCTTCCTCGCGCGCGCGCTCGGCGTCCGCACCGCGATCTGGAGCGCGACCTGCGGCGAAGGCGGGCAGAACCTCGTCGGCTCGGAGGCCGGCGCCGCGCTCGGCGCGCGACGCGCCGCGGAGCTCGTCTCGGCCGCGCGCTGGTACGGCGTCGACGACGTGGACTTCGGCGGCTTCGCCGACTTCGGCTACACCACCTCCCTCGCGGAGACCGAAGCGCGCTGGGGCGCGGACGCGCTCGTCGACGCGATGGTCGCCACGTTCGAACGGCACCGCCCCACGATCGCGCTCAGTCGATTCACCGGCGCGCCTTCGGACGGACACGGCCACCACCAGGCCGTCGGGCGCGCAGTCCAAGAGGCGTTCGCGCTCTACGGCGCGTGCGAAGCGCTGTTCGTCTCCGACCCCGGCGGCGACACCGCCTTCGACGTCGGCCGCGCGCTCCCGGGGTACGGCGCCTCCGCCGCCGCGCTCGGGGCGTACGGGATGGCGGAGCACCGCACGCAACACGGGGGCGTCCTGACGGAGCCGTCGCCCGGGTGCGTGCGACGCTACCGCGGTACGCGCCGCGATCCCTTCGACGATCTCGACGCGCCCGCGCGCGACCCTGTCGCCACGAACGTCGCCGCGGCTCGACGCGCCGACCTCGCCGCGTTCGAGCGTGGGCTCTCGCTCGAGGCCACCGCCACCGAAGACGGCGACGCCCCACTCCTCCGCTTCTACGATCCGATCCGCACCTTCGCCGGTCCCCGCGACGGCGCCCCGTTCGTGGTCGACGTCCGCAGCGAAGGCCCGCGACACACGCTCGCGCTCGAAGGCCCGTGGCCGGCCGAGCGCATCGGCCCCGCGCGGTGGCGCGTCACGCCCGAAGGGCCCGGCGCGGTGCGCGTCGTGGCGAGGCTCGAGGACGGCCTCGAGGTCGCGCGCCCCGTCGAGCGCCGCACCCCCGAGCCGCCCCACACCCGGGTCGCGATCGCGCGTCGCGTCTAGAGACGTGACCAGTCACGCAGCGGCGAGCGCAAGTCTCCCCTGGTGCTACCTCCTCCGGCGGACGAGCGGCGCCAGCACCAGCAGCCACCACGCCCACGCGAACGTCCGCGGCCGCTCGGCGGCGGAGCATCCACAGCCGCCGTCTTCGCTGCGCGGCGGCGCGTCGGTCCCGCCCGCGGTCACGCTGATCGCGAAGACCTCGTTCGGCGCGGCCTCGGGGCGAAGCCCCTCGTTCATCGCCGGCGCGCCGTCGCGCGCGCGGAGGTAGTACTCGAGCTGGCCGACGACCACGGCCGTCGCGGGGATGTCGCCCGTGAAGCGGTTCGTCCCCGGCTCGTTGGTGAGCGCGACGCTCACGAACGAATCCGAGCCCGGCGATCGGTACAAGACCTCCGCCGAAGCGACGCCCGACGCATCCACGATCTCCGCGACGATCGACACCGTCGTCCCCGCCGTCACCGAGGTCTCCGGCAAGTGCAGGATCGCCGGCGCCTCCACGTCGTCGCCGGTCGTCGTCGCAACGGTAAAGCTGTGGACGGCCTGCGGCGCCGCCTCCGGATCGCGCGCGAGGTTCTGATCGTCCGAGGCATCGGTCGCCTCGAGGTAGTAGTCCACGCCGCCCTCCGCGACGAGCGCGGCGGGGATCTCACCGGTGTACGTGTCGCCGTTCGCGGTCAGAGGCGCCGACGCGAACGCCGCGGTCCCGCTCGCGCGGAAGTACACGCGCACCTCGGCGACGGCGGACTCGTCCGTCACCGTCGCGACGATCGGCACCGCGGCCCCCGCCGGCTGGTCGTCCGCCACGGGCGTGTGCGTGATCGCGGGGCCGTCCACGTCGACGAGCGTCACGGTGAACGTGTACGGCGCCGCGGCGCCACCGACCGGGAGCTCGGAGCGATTCGCCGCCGTGTCCGAGGCCGACAGGAAGTACGACACGCCGTCGGTCGTGACCGCGGTGGCCGGGATCTGACCGCTGAAGAGCCGCCCGCCGGTGTCCGCCATCGGCGCCTGCATCCACGCGCCCGTCCCCGTACGGAACTCGATCGTCACGGTGTCGACGCCCGACGCGTCGAGCACCCGCGCGAACACTTCGACCGCCACGCCGCTCGGCTGCCCGTCCGCGATCGGCACGTGTGTGATCGAAGGCCCGGCCCCGTCCATCGCCGTGACGTCGAACGTGTGCGGCGTGGTGTCGCCCATCATCGGGTCGAGGCGCTCGTTGGCGCCGGTCGAGTCGTCGACCGCCCGAACGTAATAGTCCACGCCCGCGAGCGTGACCGACGTGGCCGGGATCTCGCCGATGTACGTCGCGCCGCCCACGTTGGTGAGCGCCGCGGAGTCGAACGCGCCGGCGCCGCGCACGCGGAAGAAGACCTCGACCGAAGCGATCCCGCTCGCGTCGTTCGCGACCACCACAACCGGGATGGCCGCGCCGTTGGGCTGCCCGTTCGCGACCGGCGTGTGGACGACGACCGGCGGATCCACGTCGTCGATCGGCACGCACGGATCGTTCATCGCGCCGGGCGTGCCGAAGTCGCCACTCGCGAGCTGCGAGGTCGCGCCGCACCAGCTCGCGCCGTCGTCGTTCGAGGAGAAGTCGAGCTGATCCGGATCCAGCGACAGCGAGGTGCCCGGCGTGTTCGGGAACGTCGCGCCCGCGTCGTAGGCGACACGATCCACTTCGGTCGTCCCCGCGGTGATGATGATCTCGTCGTCGTTGTTCGACAGCGCCATGCCCGAGTACACGTACCCGACCGAGACGCCGCCGTTGAGCGCCATGTCCGCGTTGCGGCCGAGCACGAGGTAGCCCCCCGGCGGCACCACCACCGGTCCGCCCGCGTTGACCGTGAACGCGTCCGTCCCCAGGTCGGAGAACGTGAAGCCGTCGATGTCGATCGGCGAGGCGGTCGTGTTGTACAGCTCGAACCACTCGCGCTCCGTCTCCGTGCCCGACGGGTCGTTCATCACCTCGGTGATCACCAGGTCGCCCTCCTGCACCGTGAACACGCGCATCACCGTGAAGCTGTGGAAAGCGCCGGGCGCCCCGGTCGGATCCGTCGCCGCGTTCGAAGGCGTCGCGGAGTCCGTCGCCGAGACGTAGTAGTCCACGCCGAGCTGCGTGACCGACGCCGCCGGGATCGAGCCCCGGCCCGGCGCCAGCGTGCTGAAGCGGGGAAGGTGGCAAATGCTCATTACCCTGTTTGTCTGGGGGCTGATCGTTGTGGCGCTGGCGCGTCCGGAGCGGCTGGGCGAGCCGGTTGTGATCGAGAAATCCGCCCGCGACATCGTTCTGGCGCTGGATATATCGGGGTCGATGGATGAAAAGGATTTCACCCTGCCGGACGGGACGGCGCAGCAACGGTTGGCGACGGTCAAGGAGGTTCTGAAAACCTTCATCGACCAGCGCGATGGCGATCGCATGGCGCTGATCGTGTTCGGCACCAAGGCTTTCGTGCAGGCGCCCTTTACCGACGACCTCGTCAGCCTGGATGGGTTCCTGGACCAGACGGTTGTCGGCATGGCCGGGCCGAACACCGCGATCGGCGACGCCATCGGCCTGTCCGTGCGCCTGTTCGATGCCAGCGATGAGGCCGGCGCAAGACTTTGGAATGCGCTGGCGGAAGTGGGTGAGGAGCTCGGCGGCGCGAAGCCGGACCAGGTCGCCTATGCCTGGGCCCTGCGCCTG
>JAUHYN010000008.1 GCA_030426505.1 bacterium
TGCGCGGCGCGGATCAACGAAGCCTCGACCGTGTTGGAGAGCTCGCGGAGGTTCCCCGGCCAGGCGGCGGTCTGGATCGCGACGCGCGCGCGTGCCGAGAACGCCAGCACCGGGAGATCGTTCCGGCGCGCCGCGGCGTCTCGGAAGTAATCGGAGAGCGCGTCGATGTCGTCGCTGCGCTCCCTCAGCGAAGGCACTCGGAACGGGACGATCTTCAGGCGGTGGTAGAGGTCCTGCCGAAACGTCTTCGCCTCCACCATGTCCTTCAGGTCTGCGTTGGTCGCCGCGATGATGCGGACGTCCGCGCGGATCGGTGTCGTCCCTCCGAGCTTGTAGTACTCGCGCGACTCGAGGAACTGCAGCAACTTCGCTTGCGCCGGGAGCGTCAGCTCTCCGATCTCGTCGAGGAAGAGCGTGCCCCCCTCGGCCGCGGCGACCTTGCCCTCTCGACCCTGCAGCGCCGTCGAGTGGGCGCCGGGCTCCGCGCCGAAGAGCTCGCTCTCGATCAGCGTATCCGGGAGCGCGGCGCAGTTGAGTTCGACGAAGCTGTGATCGCTCCGCTCGCTGTTGTCGTGGATGCAGCGCGCGATGAGCGACTTCCCGGTCCCCGACTCGCCCTCCAACAGGACGCCGACCGGGAGCCGCGCCACGGACGCGATCAGCTCCAGCACGCGCGCGAGCGCCGCCGAGGATCCGCAGAGGCGTTCCGCCTTCAGCTGTTCTCTCCAGCGCGCCGTCGGATCCGAAGAGCGCGCGCGCCGGGCCTCGTCGGCGGCCCACCGCACGAACGGACCGACGTGTCGCGCGAGGACCTCCGCGAGCCGCTGATCCGATTCGCTGAATGCGTTCGGAGGGCCGTGCAGATAGAGGACGCCGAGCGGTCGGTCGCCGCCGACCGGCGCGCACATCACCGACTCCATCTCCAGGTTGCGCACGCTGTCGAGGCTCTCGAAGCGCGGGTCCAGCCGCGCCGAAGCCGTGCAGACGAGCTTCCCCGTGGATACGACCTCCGCTTCGATCCCCCGGGACGTCATCGCCCGCACGCGCTCGCCCTCGCCCGCGTCGCCGCCGTGGACGATCGACCACTCGACCTCGTCCGCGTCGTCCGAGAACACGTGGATGTGCCCGCGCGCCGCGGAGGTCACCTGCACGGCGAGCGCGAGCACTTCGCGGAGCAGCGGCTCGATGTCCTTCGCGTGCGCGAGCTCGAGCAAGCTCAGGTAGAGGTCCCGCTCGTCGCGGAGGCGTTCGAGGTCCGACACGACGCGAGCAAACTACCTCGGCGTGTCGTTCGAGGCCACCGAGCACTCGCCGAGGTTCTTCGCGAGGTAGTCGAGCGGCACCGCCATCTCGAGCCGGAACGAGCCGTGGTCCGGGATGACCTTCGCCATGTCCAACAGCTCGGCGAACTCCTTCTCCTCCGTGGCGCGCGCTTGGATGCGCGACACGGAGAGCGCCGCACCGATCATCACCCCCAACTCCTCGAGCGCGGCGGGGTCTTGGCCCTTCACGTCGACCACCACGCCGACGTCCGAGCGGGTGTCGAGGTGCAGCTCCACCTCACTCGCGGCCGCGAGGATCTTCTCGCGGAGCCCGTCGCGCTCCGGGAGCATGTCCGCGAGCAGCGAAGGGGAGACGTAGCCGTACGCCTCGCCGTAGGTCATCGACTCGCGGAGGGCGGGCTCGGTGATCGGTGCGCGCCCTTCGAGGCGATCGATCGCGGCCTGCGCGTCCTCCAGCGAATCGGCGAGCAGGACGATCTCGTCGCGCCACGTCGCCGCGACCTTCTCGTCGCCGCGGCCGAGGATGGTCCCGTGGTCACCGTAGGACGCGCGGGTCGGGTTCGGCTTGTTCGGCTGTACGGCGTCGAGGTCGAGGTTCGCGAAGTCGCCGGAGACGATCGTCGTCCCGTCGGGGCCGAAGACGAAGCGGTCGAGGTCCTGCAGCGGATCGATCCCGAACGACGACCGGATCTCGTCGAGCCGCGCCTTGTCCTCGGCGTCCATGCAACGCAGCAGCATCTCGGCCGCGGGGCTGTGGCGAATCGCGTTCACCTCGACGACGACCGCGAGGTCACCTTCGCTGCGCGGGGGGAGCGCGCGGAGCACCGGGTCCTGGACTTCGTGGTGCGCGACGTCCTCCGTGGGGAACGGCCGCGGGGGGAGCGTGCGTCGCGCCTTCGCGCGGTCGAGCTCGGACTTCGAGGCGCGCCGTGGCATCCGGACGTCGCGCGTGCGCGGTCGCGGGCCGGTGTCGAGCGGCTCACCGCTGCGCATCAGCCACGTCGCCACGCCGAGCAGACCGAGCGCGAGGAGGAGCCACTTGATGTGCTTCATCAGAAGTCCATCCGTTCGAAGCGCCAGATGCCGAGCGCGACCATCGCGGCGCCGAAGATCACCATCCCCGCCATTCTGCTCGCCAATCCGCCGGTGTCCACCGGTGCCGACGCCGCGATTTCCATAGCGAGGTTCCCGACGGTCGCGACGGGCGGGACGACCATCGAGACGGCCTCGAACACGCGGCGCGCCAGATCGGACGAGAACGACGGCGAGATCTGGTAGCGGAAGCTCGCGACCACGCCCGCGACGAAGAGCATCAGCCCGATGAACGCCGAGGCCGCCGCGGACCGTACGAACACGGCGCTGGTCAGCATCGCGCCGTACAGCGCGGCGAACGTGAGCGCGCCCAGGAGTCCGGCGTAGATCAACTCGACCACGTAGGCGTCCGTCTTCACACCGAGCACGACCACGAAGCCGCCCGCCGCGAACAGGAACGCGGTCGCCGCGATGACGACGACTCCGAGGTACGTCCCGAGCAGCAGCGACGAGCGTCGCACTGGGAGTGAGAGGAGGTGCTCGATGCGACCGGGCGCGAGGAGGCTCGGCGCGAAGTCGGCGGTGACGAGCGCTCCGAAGAACAGGCCCCCGTAGAAGATGAAGAACGAGGCGCCCCGGAACAGCGGTCGCAGCGCGACCTCGACCGACTGGACCTCCACCGAGGGCTGCTCCTCGCCGAAGAGACGCACCGCGGCGAGCGCGCCGTCCACCACGCGCATCTCGAGGGAGAGGCCGACCGCGACGAGCAGCGCCGCGATCAACGCGAACAGCGCGAGGAGCCACCGTCGGGAGGCGGCCTCGCGCAGGACGTCGAGCGCAACGAACAGCGTCGTCATCGCTCGACCTCTCCGCGGAGGATCGCTTCGAGGTCACGCGTGTCGCGGTGCAGCGCGGTGAGGAGCGCGCCCGAGCCGCGCGCGCGGTCGAGGGCGGCGTTGAGCGCGGCTTCGTCCTCGGCCTCGATGGTATGGGCGCCGTCGTCTCGCGGCACGAACCCGAGCGCGGCGAGGTCGTCGCGCGGCGCGGCGAAGCGCACGACCCAGCGTGTGTGGCTCGTCGCGAGCTCGCGCATCGTCCCGCTGAGGACGATCGCGCCCGCGTGGAGGATGCCGATGCGGTCGCAGATGCGCTCGGTCTCGGAGAGGAGGTGTGAGTTCAGGAAGATCGTCGCGCCGCGCGCCTGCTCTTCGCGCAGGATGTCGCGGACTTCGGCGCGGCCGATCGGATCCACGCCGTCGGTCGGTTCGTCGAGGACGAGCAGATCGGGGCGCCCGAGGAGCGCGGCGGCGAGGCCGAGGCGCTGCTTCATCCCCTTCGAATAGGCGCGCGTCTTCACGTGGCGCGCCGACGCGAGCCCCACGCGCGCGAGCAGCGGCTCGAGCGGCGGATCCGCCAGCCGCTTCAGGCGCGCGATGCTCGCGAGGTAGGTGGTCGCGGTCCACGCGCCGGGGAGGGCGAGGCGCTCCGGGAGGTAGCCGATGCGTGCGCGGACACGTACGTCGTCGGGCGCGCCGCCGAGGACTCGAATCGAGCCCGCCGACGGCGTCACGATCCCGAGGAGGGTCTTGATGAAGGTGGTCTTGCCGGCGCCGTTGACGCCGATGAGTCCGAAGCAGGTGCCGCGCGGCACCACGAGGTCGACCCCCGTGAGCGCGCGGCGGTTCTTGAACGCCTTCTCGATCCCCTCCGCCTCGAGTGCTGCTTCCACGCGCGGCGGATCCTACCAGGGGGTCAGCGTTTCAGGACGTCCCGCAACGCGTCGAGGCGCGCTTGCCAGGCCGCCTTCGCCGCGTCGACGTCCGCGCGCGACGCGAGCTTCGCGTGCTGCACGGCGACGGTACTCTTCGCGTCTCCCTTCGCGTCGAAGAACAGGTTGACCTGGGTGCCGTCTTCCCAGTCGAACCGAATCGATCGATCTTCGATCTTCGTCCGGATCCGCGCGGGGCCCTCGGGGAGCCACTTCTTCCGCCGACGCGCGTCCGCGAACATCCCGTACAGCGTCGACACGTCGACGCCGAAGGTCCGGCTCTTGTTCGCCTCGTACGTCCCGCCGCGCTTCTGCCCGACCTCCCGCAGCCCGCGGATGCGCTCGTAGCCGACGGTGATCGTCTGCGCCCACCAGCTGCTCACGTCGAACTCCGCGCGGAGGTGCTTCGCGATCTCGGTGTGCGTGTGCTCGTGCATCCGGTCCGCGTCGAGCGCCTCGACCCAGCCGGCCCACGTGCGCCCGGTCTTGTCGGTCAGCGTCGCGTCGGCGGTGCCGGCGAGCTGCGCCCACGCTTCGCGGGGCGCGGCGTACGGTGATTCGTTCTTGGCGAGCAGGACCGCGCGGGCAGTCGTGTACGCTTCGCCCGTCTTCTTCATCCGGGCGCGCGCGAGTCGTTTGATGTCCTTGTTCTTCGGCATTCCGATGTCCTCCGGCCGTTCGCGAGCACACTCCCCAGCAATGTCCCCACGCGGCGCGTGAAGGCTTCGGAATTCGCGATCCGGAGGTATGCCCTCCTTTGCCCCGCGAGGGTCGACGCTGGGGGTCGACCGAAGGGGTTGGGCGCGGATCTTCGCCGGCTCCAAAGTTCGGTCAGGACCCCCCGTCGCGTCAAGTCCCGCGTATCGGACGCGGTTGCTCCGACCGCTGGGGTCGGCGGAAGATGAAGTCGAGGCCATGAACTCATCCGCTCCGTCGTCCCGCGCCCGCGCGGCGGCGCTCCTCGCGCCCTGGCTGTGTGCGGCGTGTCTCGCGGAGGGTGGGCCGCGCCCGGTCGAGCCGGCGAACCCGGAGTGTGTGGTCTCGGTCCCGCTCCGGCGCATCACGCCCTCGCAATATCGGTACGCGATCGCCGATCTCTTCGAGGGGCAGGTCGAGGCGAGCGCGCTCTTCCCGGAGCAGAGCGGTCGGTCCGAGACGGGCTTCAGCTCGGAGCGGGCCCTCAACACCGTCGACCTCCTCGCGGCGGATCAGATCCTGGCCGCCGCCGAGGACGTCGCGCTCCAGATCCCCGATGCGCTGCCGACCCTCGCGCCCTGCTTCGGCGCCGGCGCCGACGACGCTTGCGTGGATCGCTTCGTCGATTCCACGGCGTCGGGCGCGTATCGACGCCCGGTGACCGACGAGGAGCGTGCGCTGTTGCGCGGTGTTTACGATGACGCGCGCGCGGACGCCGCGAGCGCTCCCGACGCCGCGGCGATGGTCGTCGCGGTCGTCCTCCAGTCCCCGCAGTTCTTGTACGCGCTCGAGGGCGGTGACGGGGACGGCGCGATCCGTCGCCTCACGCCGTACGAGACCGCGACGCGCCTGTCGATGTTGCTGTGGGACTCGATCCCCGACGAAGCGCTCCTCTCCGCGGCGCGCGAGGGCCGGCTCGATACACCCGAAGGGGTCGGAGTCGAGGCGCGGAGGATGCTCGCCGATCCGAAGTCGCAGCGGATGTCGCGGCGCTTCTTCCGCGAGTGGATGCGCGTCGACCCGCTCACCGAGGCTTCGCGCGATCCGTGGGTTCATCCTTGGTATGGCGCGGAGCTGGCCGAGTCGATGGGCGTCGCGTTCGACACCTACGTCCACGCTGCGCTCACCGAGGAATGGACCCTCCCCGAGCTGTTGACCTCCGCGCGAGGGCCCGTCGACGCCGCGCTCGCCGATCACTACGGGGTCGCCGCGCCGGACACACCTTGGGCGTGGATGGATCTCGATCCGAAGCTCGCGATCGGCGTGATGACGCAGCCCGCGGTGATGGCGTCGCTCGCGCACTACTCCGAGAGCTCGTACGTGGGGCGGGGGCACTTCATCGCGTCCGGGTTGTTGTGTCGAACGCTCGGCTCGCCCCCCGCCAACGCGACGCAGCGGATCACGGAGATCCAGAGCACGTTGGGGCCCGGCACTTCGCGTCGCGATCTGTCACGGGCGGTGCGCCACCGGCCGGAGTGCGGCGCTTGCCACCTCACGCTCGATCCGCCGGGGCTCGCGTTCGAGCACTTCGACGCGACGGGGCGGTGGCGCGACGTCGATCGCTACGGCAACCCGATCGATGCGTCCGGCGAGATCGCTTCGCTGCAGATCGACTTCGACGGTCCGCGCGAGATGATGGAGGCGCTCGCGCTCCGCTACGACACCCGTGAGTGCTTCGACCGACAGGTCTTCCGGTACTTCAGCGCCCGCCTCGAGACGAGCGCGGACGCGTGCGTGCTCGAACGCATGACCGGGCGCGGCGCCTCCGAAGACTCGATGTCGGGGGGCTTCATGTCGCTCATCACGAGCGACACCTTCTCGTACCGACGCATGGAGGCCGCGCCGTGAGTGTGGATCGTCGGAGGTTCTTGGTCGGCGCGTCGGGCGCGGTGCTCGCGCTCCCGTGGCTCGACTCGCTCCACAACCGAGCGTTCGCGCAGTCGAAGCCCACGCCGCCGAAGCGCCTCGCGATCGTCTACTTCTCCCACGGCCTCGTCCGGACGCGGTGGATGCCGGCCACGACCGGCGCGCTCCCCGCGACCGGCCCGATCTCGGAGCTGTTGTCGCCGCTCGACGACCTCCGCGATCACATCCTCGTCTTGAGTGGGCTCTGCAACCCGGCGCGCCACATCATCGAGGGCGACAACCACGACATGGCGAACACCACGATCCTCACGAACGCGCGCCCGCGCTCGTTGGCGATCGCGGGCGGCGAGTCGATCGATCAAGTCGCCGCGCGGATGCTCGTGGGCCGCGGCATGACGCCCTCGGCGTTGCTCCCCGTCGCGCCGGGCGCGTTCTATACGATGTTCTTCTCGCGGACCGGCGACGTCGTCTCGCCGCTGACGCGCTTCTCCGACAACCCGCGTCGCGCGGCCGAGGCCTTGTTCGGCGCGCTGCCCACCGAGGAAGGCGGCGACCCGGCAAAGCCTTCGCTCGCGCAGCGGCTCCGCGAGTCGCGCTCGACGATGATCGACGCCGTCGCCGAGAACCTGCGCTCGGTCCGAGGCCGCCTCGGCGCCGAGGATCGTCAGCGCCTCGACGCGCACGCCGAGCACCTGCACGCGCTGTCGATGCGCTACCAAGTCGGCGAGGCCCCCGAGGTCGCCTGCACGCAGCCCGATTACGCCCAGATCCCGTCGGTCGAGGTGGCGCTCGAGCAGGCGGGCACGCGCGATCACGAGACGGCGCCGGCGCAGATCGACAACGTGGTGCGCGCGTTCTCGTGCGACGTCACCCGCGTCGCGGCGATCCACTTCAACGAGAGCGAGGACCCGTCGTTCCCGTGGCTGTTCGACGGCTCCCGCACCGACTGCCGCGGCTCGTTCGCCACGTGGCACGACATGATTCACTTCGGGCAGCCGACGGGCTCCGACGCGGACGCCGGTGTCGCGAACCTGATGGTCGGTCAGCGCTTCTACATCGACCAGCTCGCGCACCTCATTCGGCGGCTCGCGTCGACGCCCGACATCGACGGCACGAGCAGCCTGCTCGACAACACACTCGTCCTCGGGATGAGCGACTTCGGCGACGAAGACCACGGCTCGTGCAACATGCCCGTCCTCCTCGCGGGGCTCGGCTCCGCGATCGGTCCGGGGCGTCACCTCTCCTTCGACGGGCGCACCATCGGCGACCTCTTCGGGACAGTGCTCGAACTCCTCGGTGCGCCGGCCGGGACGACGCACGGGCTGACCGGCCCGATCGAGTGGGACGCGCTCGAGAACATGGAGCTGTGGACGTCGTCTCAGCGGCCTGACCGGTACTACAACGGCGCGCTCCCGATCTGACGAAGTGCATCGCCGCGCGGGCAGGTGACCTCGAGTCGTTTGCGATGTGCGCCCCGCGTGGCGGCGCTGCCGCGTTGGTCCGCCGCTTGCGATTGCTCGGGGCTGCGATGGCAGCTCCGATCCCGAAGTCGCCGCCCGCGCGGCCCGTGAAGCGGGCGCCCGTGCGCAAGCCGGCGCCGAAGAAGAAGACGACGACGGCGCGCGCGCCGGCGCGGACGAAGGCCGCGAAACCCGCCCCCTCGAGGGCGAAGGCGTCGACGACGACGAAGTCCAAGGCCCCGTCGAAGCCCGCGCCCAAGTCGCCGACGAAGACGGCGTCGCCGCAGTTCGAAGCCGGGCGGACGCACACGATGACGCGCGCGAAGCCGCCGACCGCGGGTCGAGAAGCGGACCGACCGCGGATCACCGATGATCCCGCGCGCCGTCGCTCGTTGGATCGATCGCAGGATCTCGAGCGACGGCAGGCCGACGTCGAGCGGAAGCTCCGCGACGCGGGGCCGCCCGAGACGGAGGCGCAGGAGCGCGAGGCGCGCACGCGAATGGCCGAAGTGGATCGGCTCCGCGACCAGCGCACGCGTGAGAACGGCAAGCTCTACGGCGATCTCGTCAAGGCGCCGCCGAGCATTTTCGGCGCGCCCGGCGATCGCACGATGCCCGGTGACACGGGCCAACGCTTCGCCGCGATGAACGACGGTGAGCGGGATGCCGCGCTGAAGAACATGACACCCGGCGAGCGACGCCAGGTCTCGGACCAGCTCCGCAAGGCGGGCTACGAAGTCGAGAAAGAGCTGAAGGGGCTGCAGGCGAAGGCGGCGGACGACGACCCGCGCGTGATCGCGGCGCGCAAAGATCTCGACCGACTCCGCGCCGCCGAGAAGGAAGCCGACGACCGGTACCACGACGCGTTCCGCGCGGTGCGGGATCGCGAGGAGGGCAAGCTCGGGCACCGGGTCTTCGGCTCGCTCTACTCGGACCCGTACGACATCGCGCGCGACGAGACGCGCGGTCCGAAGCAGGCGTACGACGCGGCGAGTCGGCGCGTGCGCGAAGCGGAGAGCGCGCTGAAGAAGCTCGAGGCGTCGTCGCCGCTGTCGCCCGAAGCGCAGGCCGCGAAGGCGAAGCTCGAAGACGAGAAGCGTGGCCTCGAAGCGGCGCGCGAGAGAGTCGAGATCGGGCCTGCGAGTCGCGCGGACGCCGAGTCATGGCTCGCGGCGACACCCGACGCCCGCAACGAGCGCCTCGCGGCGGGGATCACGCCGGACCAGGCGGAGTCCACGGCGCGGCAGCTCTACGCCATGCGCGAGCCGCTGCTCGAGGCGCCGCCGAACGAGACGCCGGCGGCGAAGGCGGAGCGCGAGGCGAAGATCGGCGCGCTCGACGACGCGGCGCACCGCCTCCGCGGCCGACACCTGTCGCCGGATCTCTACGACTGGCAGCGCCGCACGCAGGACCGGATCGAAACGCTCCGGGACAAGAAGGACGCGACGCCGGCGGAGCGCGCGGAGCTCCGCAATCTCGACACCGCGATGCTGGGCCTCGGGCGGCTGTCGTCCGGCGACCTGATGAACGACTGGGCGCACTGGGAGCGCGGCCTCCCGAACGAGGCGGCGCAACCTGCCTTGCGGAAGGAGTGGGAGGACCACGTCGCCGCGAACCCGCAGGCGGTCCGCGACCTCGATCGCGACGTCGCGGCGGCGCGCGAACAGGCGCTCGCGAAGCTGACGCCCGAACAGCGCGCGGACTTCGAGAAGAACTTCGAGCTCGAGACGCGCTTCGGCCGCGACGCGGAGGGCAACCTCACGTACGCGGTCGGCTACGCGCCGACGCAGAAGATGGCGGACGAGCAGATCGCGCAGAGCCTCGGAGCGGGGCTCCACCACCAACAACCCGCGATGGAGATCGGGCACCACTACCGCGTGCAGGAGTACGCGCGCCCGCAGAACCCGGCGGCCGCGGCGCAGTGGTGGCAGCAGTTCGGGCACGAGGGCGCCCGTCAGTTGATGACGCACGCCGGAGGCGGCGGCCTCGAACCCACGTACGACGAGATGTTGATCATCCCGACGGGATCGCTCCTGCGCGCGGCGGGGTCGACGTTCGGGCGCGCGGCGGTCACGCAGTTCGGTCGCAACGCGGCGAAGGAGATCGCGACGAACATCGCGTTCGACGCCGCGATCAACACGGTGGGGAACGCGGTGAGTGATCGCTTCGGCGAGAAGTGGGGCGCGGCCGTCCCGTTCGCGGCCGTGGCGGCGACGCTGTTGACCGGTCGCGTGATGCGGAGCCCGCGCGTGCAGGGCATGAAGAGCGCGATCGGCGACCGCGTCCGGCAGGCGTTGCCGGAGCGCTTCGGCGGGAAGCCACGGACCGCGCGGGCGCCGAACGTCGACGCGCCGGTGCCGCCCAAGGGGGCGGCGTCGACGCGGCGGGTGGCGACGCCGCTCGACAAGCCGATGGTGATCGACGACTCGGTGAAGCACCTAGGGGTCGACGCAAAGGATCACATCGACCTGATCAACAAACACGGCCTCCAGCCGAAGCACAACGTCACGGTCGACAACGTCAACTACTCGCTGAGCGACCCGTTCGACATCGGTCACGGCCGAGTCGCGGTGCTCGGGGTGGTCGACGACGGGACCCAGAAGACGCTCCGGGCGTTCTACCGTTCGAACTCGCAAGGCAACTTCCGCTTGCTCCCCGCGCAGAACCAGGGGCTCGGTCACCTCGGTCTCCCCGGCTACGACAAGGGGCTCGGCGAGCACATGCTCAACCTCCCGTCGCAGGTCGACGAGACGCTCGCGGGGCTCGTCCGCAACAACGCGACGCGGACGAACATCCCGGTGGACGACGCGGGTCGCCTCTTCTCGGGCGCGTCGCCGGTGAACCGGACGCCGGCGGAGTACATGGCCTACCGGGAGAGCGCGGACTTCGTCGGGCAGGGCGTGACGCAGCGGAACATCGCGCCCGGGGCGGGGAAGGGGAGCCGCTCGCGGATTCCGCAGGACGTCGAGATCGCGCCGGAGCACATGCCGAGGTTCGATCAGCCGCCGGTCCGGACGTACAAGACGAATACCTCGACGGCGGGCGAGGTCGACGCGATGGTGTACCGGTCCGCGGACGATTCGCTCGAATATACGCTCTTCAAAGGACAGGACGGTCGCGTGTGGGTCGCGAACGTCGCAGACGCGTCGGCGCCGGTTACGCGGCACGGGGTTCGTCAGCAGGCGATCGACGCTGGAGAGCTGGACATGCCGCGCTGGGAGTACCACCAGCAGATCCCGCACGGGTACGCGGGCCCCGCGCACCCCGAGATGAGCCAAGTCTACGGCGACGCGTGGGCCTACTTGCGGGAGCTCCCGTTGATTCAGAGCTACTATTCGTCGCAGGGCATCCCGGTGCCCCGGTGACGAGGAGACGAAGATGACGAGCGAACTGGCCGGACTGATCGAAGACTTCAACCAGGGCAACGACGAGTTCACGATCGGGATGAACTTCCTCGTCGCCGGCACCGCGCGCATCCAGGGCTTCATCCAGAGCGTCCAGGCCGGGGACACCGATCTCTCGGCACACGCGGCGGCGCTCGACGAGGCGCAGCAGATGCTCGCATTCGCGGCGGACCGCGTCGGTGAAGGGCCGCTCGTGGCGTTCGTCGCCCGCTACCGAGAACTCGCTCAGGAGCTCCGCAAGCGCGTGTGACGCGGGGGGCTGGCGCGCGCGTACGACGTCGAGGACGATGGCGCCGATGCTGCCTTCCTACGCGTCCGGGACCTCGTCCACGCCGCTCCTCGGCGACACGATTTCAGGCCGACTGCGTCGCACCGTCGAGGCCTGGCCCGACCGGGATGCGCTCGTGGTGCGGGCGCAGGGCTACCGCGCGACCTACGCCGAGTTGTGGGCGCAGGTCGAAGACGCCGCGCGCGCCGTCCTCGCGGCCGGCGTGAAGAAGGGCGATCGCGTCGGCGTGTGGTCGCCTAACCGGTTCGAGTGGGTGTTGATGCAGTTCGCGACGGCGCGCGTCGGTGCGATCCAGGTCAACGTGAACCCGGCGTATCGCGCGCAGGAGTTGAAGTACGCGTTGAACCACTCCGGCGTGCGCCTGTTGGTCATGGCGAAGGGGTTCCGCGAGACGAGCTACGAAGAGATCCTCGGGAAGGTGCGCGGAGAGCTCCCCGCGCTCGAGCGCGTCGTGGTGATCGACGACGCGTGGGCGGAGTTCATCGCGACGGGCGCGTCGGTCGAGGTCCCCGAGCTCGAGGCGATCGAGGCCACGCTGCAGTTCGACGAGCCGATCAACATCCAGTACACGTCCGGGACGACGGGGTCGCCCAAGGGCGCCACGCTGTCGCACCACAACATCCTGAACAACGCGTACCTGGTGGGCGCGACGTGTCACAACTCCGAGCAGGATCGCGTGTGCATCCCGGTGCCGTTCTACCACTGCTTCGGGATGGTGATGGGCAACCTCGCGTGTGTGGCGTTCGGTGCGGCCATGGTCATTCCGGGGCCGGCGTTCGACGCGGGCGAGTGCCTCGCGGCGGTGGAGGCGGAGGCGTGTACTTCGCTCTACGGCGTCCCGACGATGTTCATCGGGATGCTCGCGCACGAAGACCTCGAGCGGCGTGACCTCGCGTCGCTGCGGACCGGGATCATGGCTGGGTCGCCGTGCCCGGTCGAAGTGATGAAGAAGGTGAAGTCGCGGATGAACATGAACGAGGTGACGATCGCCTACGGGATGACCGAGACGTCGCCGGTCTCCACGCAGACCGTGATCGGCGATCCGATCGATAAGCAGGTCGGGACGGTCGGGCGCGTCATGCCGCACACGGAGATCAAGATCATCGACCCCGCCACGGATCGCGTCGTCGCGCGCGGAGAGAAGGGCGAGCTCTGCACGCGTGGGTACTGCGTGATGATCGGTTACTGGGACAACGACGACGCCACGCGCGGCGCGATCGATCGGGCGGGGTGGATGCACACCGGCGACCTCGCGACGATGGACGACGAGGGCTACGTGAAGATCGTCGGGCGCATCAAGGACATGATCATCCGCGGCGGCGAGAACGTCTCGCCGCGCGAGATCGAAGAGTTCCTGTACACGCACCCGGACATCGAGGACGCGCAGGTCATCGGCGTCCCGTCGGAGAAGTACGGCGAGGAGGTCATGGCGTGGATCAAGGTCCGCGCCGGCGCGGCGCCGACGGAGGGCGAACTCGTCGAGTTCTGCCGCGGCCACATCGCGACGTTCAAGATCCCGCGGTACTGGAAGACCGTCGACGCGTTCCCGATGACGGTCACGGGCAAGATCCAGAAGTTCAAGATGCGCGAGATCTCCGAGCAGGAGCTGGGGCTCGCATGACGTCGAACGCGATGGTCGAGGTCCGCGCGGCGCGGAAGGCCCAGCTCGTTCAGAAGCTGGCGATGCGCGAGCGCGCGCTGTTCGACGCCGAACTCGAGCTGCGCGCCGCGAGGACCCGCGCCGACAAGGAGCGCGCGGACCTCAAGGATCTCGAGGACGTCGGAGCGAGCGAGCTGTTGCTGAGCCTCACCGGTCAGTACGAGGCGCGCTACGCGAAGGAGCACGCGGAAGCGGAGGCCGCGGCGCGCGCGTGGCGGATCGAGAGCGACAAGTGTGCGCTGCTCCGGGAGGAAGTGCAGCGCACGCGCGATGCGATCGCACGACTGGGGGCACCGGAGCAGCAGCTCGCCCCGGTCGAGGACGACGGTGGCGAGTCGCGCGCTCGCGAGTTGATGCTGACGACCGCCGCGCTCGACGAGCTGTACGAGGCGCAAGATGCCTTGCGCGTGATGCGAGCGGCGCTCGCGCGCGCGGAGCGTTGGGCGAACCTCACGCACGATAGGGAAGACGGTCCGGCGCGCGCGCACGCCGAGGCGATCGCCGCGACTTCGTACGAGCGGTTCGGGCAGTTCGAGAACGAGCTCACGCAGGCGATCGTCGCGCTCGAGAACCTCGGCGACCGCGCTCCGACGCTCCACGTGCCGCCGCCGGAGAGCCTGCGTCACGACTTGGCGAATGCGTGGCGCCGCCACAAGAGCCTCGCGGTCCTCGAGCCGCGTTGGGACGAAATCGCGCGCGCCATGGACGGAGCGGTCGAGGTGCTCGAGCGTTGGCTCCAGGCGGAGCTCGATCGCCCGGCGGGCCCGAACTGGAACGTGGGGTCGCTGTTCACGCGGGCGTAGGCGCCGGTGCGCGTGCGGTCCGTGGTGCTTCGACGCATTTCACTCTGTGTCGTGGCGGGATACAGCTGAGCCTCCCGCGGTCGGCCGAATGAATCGAAACCTCTTCCTCGCGGCGCGCGCCGCCGTGCTCACGCTCGTCGCGCTGTGGGCCACGTACGTGGTGAGCGTGAACCTCGTGCTCGAGTTCGACGTGCTCGAGGACTTCATCCAGGACGCGCAAGACGAGGTGACGGTGACGTTCGATCGCGCGTGGTCGTTCTGGCCAGGGTTGGTCAGCGTGGACCGGCTGAGGATCGTCGGGCACGGCGACACCGTCGAGTTCCTGGTCGACGTGGACCACGCGGACGTCGAGGTGGACCTCGCGCGGATCGCTGCCACGGAATTCCACGTGGAGACGGCGACGGTCACCGGAGTCGCGTTCCGGCTCCGGGTGACGGCGCCCCTCGACGACCTCTGCGCGCACCCGAAGCGACCGCCCATTCCGGGGCTGGCGGATCCGGGTCGAGAGGGATGCCGCGATCAGGACGACACGGCGCGGGCACCGAGCCCGGACTGGCCGCCGAGCGACACGGTGCGCGTACACCTGAACGACATGGTGGTGCGCGGGATCCGGCAGGTCTGGATCGAAGAGGCGCGGCTCGAGGGCGACGCGACGGCCGGGGGCGCCTGGTATTTCTGGCCGGGCGTCCTCCTCGCATTCGACGACGCGCACATCGACGTCCGCACGTCGACCGTCACGTGGCCGGGGATCGAGGCGCACGACTTCGCGATGCGCGGGCGCGTAACGACCTCGGCGACGATCTCTGTCGACCACGACGACCTCTCAGAGGTCTTGGCCAAGCTCCGCCTCCGCGCCGAGGGCGAAGGCCGCGTCTACGCCGACTTGGGCCAGAACGGGTGGACGGGCCTCGCGCGCGGCGCGAAGTCACGGTTCGCAGCGACGGTCCGCGCCGACTCCGCCGTAGAAGCGTGGGTCGACGCCGACGTCCGACGCGGTGAGTTCGAGATCTCCGACGCCGCACTCACGGGCGACGTCTACGCGAAGGCCGCGCTCCGAGGGCGCTGGCCACGCGTCTCGATTGGCGGATCGAAGTTGATGGTCCGCAACGCAGCGCTGGAGGGCGACGACGATCCCTGGGCCGCGACGGTCGAAGGGATCGACTCGACGAATGCACCCGACGACGCTTCGTTGACCGGCGTGTTGCGCTTCGAGGCGACGGACGCGCGCCTGATGAAGACGTTCGTGAAGCGTCGCTCGGAGCTCCCCGGTTGGATCGTCGAGCCGCTCGCCGAGACGAAGCCGAAGGGGACGGTCGAGGTCGCGAAGCGCTCCGCGCGCTGGGTCGTTCCCCGCGCGGAGATCACCACGGGTGTTGTGCAGACGCAGCTCCGCGCCGAGCTCTCGGAACAGCTCCGCGCGATGGCGTTGTTCCAGTCCGGCGGTCTCGCCGCTGCGTATCGCGTCGACGGCGACACTTCGGACGTCATCCTCGTGGACGCCGTCCGGCACTTCCACGCCTACCGCCCCGGGCAGTGATCGATCAGCGCGCCTCGTCGAGGATCCACCCGCGCTCCGGCGCGCCGTCGCTCCAGATCGTCGGGTGACCCTCGAACAGCCCCCAGGGGTGCTTCATCAGCTCGACCTCGAAGTGCCCCGAGATCGTCGCGCCGAGCTCGACGCCCGCGCGGTCCAACGTGAGCGCACCGCGCGAGACGAACGCCGGTTGCAGGCACGACGTCGCGCCGTCGACGCACAGCACGCCGAACGGCGGCCCGGAGCCCGGGCAACCGGGGCGCGGCGGACCGAGCTCGAACCGCGCGCCCGGGGCGACGCGATCGCGCGGGACGACGAGGAACCAACGGAGCGCCTTCGTGGGGAGGCGCGCGGTGACGACGATCGACAACGCGCCGTGCGACGTGCCGGGGACGATCGGGGTGTTCGGCGCGAAGAGATCCATCCAGCCCGCGGTCGCCGCGACGTCGGTCGTCTTCAGTGCAGCGTCGTCCACGATGACTTCGATCGACGCGGCCCCCGCGCGATCTTCCGAGGTGGTGGAGGTCAACGTCGTCGTGAACCCGCCGCGCGCCGTCCCGGCCGGGACCATGCACGTCGAGGTCGGCGGATCGAAGGGCCACGGAGGGGGCCCGTCGCGGAGCTCGTCCTCGATCGCGCGACGTCGCGCGCGGACGAAGGCCTTCAGCGACTCCGCGGATGGGCGCGCGCCCGGGTGCGGGGCGAGGGTGCGTTCCATGGCTTCGATGCGCGCGACGAGCTCGTCCTCGCGCCACACGGTGTCGAGCAACGCGCGGAGGGCGCGGACGTAGCGCGCTCGTCCTTCCGAGGATTCGTACAACCGCCGCGCGAGCACGCCGTGAGCGATGACGGCTGTGGGGACTTCGTTGGCGCGTGGCGTGAGCACGGGATCGCGGAGCGCCTCGAACGTCGCGCGATTGCCGCCCCACGCGATGAAGTGCAGCCGCTCGGACTCGGGGTCGTCGTAGACGAAGTAGTTGTTCGTGTGGCCGGCGTAGCCGTCCCAGCGACCGATCAAGACCTCGGCTGCCCAGAACGTGAAGAAGCGATCCAGGTCGACGATCTCGCCGATGCTCTCGAGTGTAGCTCCGTCGGTCGCGAGCCGTCGCGTGAGGCGATCGATCGGCGCCTGTCCGGGCGGGCCGCGCTTGTGTTCGAGCACGGGGCGGTGATCCGCGCGGAAGTCGTTGAGCACGCCTTCGTAGAGGCCGCCGTCGTCGTCTGCGAAGTGCCGCCGCAGGAACGCGCCGTCGATCGCTTCGACCACCGGCATGACGCCGAGTGGTTCGCCATTCAGACGGACCGCCGCGAACGCGCAGCGCGGCGCGATCACTCCGGCGTCGGCGAGGACGGAGTAGGCGAGGCAAGTCCGGAGCGGGTCGTGCGTGGTGTTGAGCGTCATGCGCTCGATGCCGTTCCAGCGGCGGCCGCGCTCGTACTTGTCGAACTTCAGCTTGAGGCCCGGCCGCTCTTCTTCGTGGGTGCTGCCGAAGCCCTTCTTCCGGATCGCGACGTTCGGGAGCGACTCGCCGTCGATCGCGACGGTCGCAGTCCGCCAGTGATACGGCGACGGAAAGTCCATGGTCGCGCAGCGCGGGGACGCGAAGTCGCCAAAGAGGCAGCGGTGCTCGCGCCGCATCTCGTCCCAGGCTCCCGGCGCCATCTCGATCTCGACGTCGAGGACGTGGCTCGGATCGAAGTCGTACGCCGGCCCGTGGCGGCAGGCGGCCGCGGTGACGATGAACCCCAGGACGATCAGCGAACGCACGGCACGCCTCTTCGGCGGGAGTCTACTCTCGAGCGCCCCGTCGATCAGCCGACGCGCTCCGCGCGTTTCACGTCGTGCTCGGCAGCGATGTGTCGAGCGTGCGGTCCCGCCCGATCGCGCCGAACTGCCACGCGGGCCCGCGATCGACGACGGGGTTGTTCGCTGGAACGGCGCTTGCGTTCCCCACCTCCATGCGATTCTCGACCGCTCTGGTCCCCGCTTTCGTCGCGCTCGCAACGCTCGCGTTCGTGGGTGTGGCCGCAGGTCAGGAGCCCGCGATGCCCGCGGAGCTCCAGTGCCTGACCGTGAGCGCGGACGTCTCGCTCATCTCCGAGAACGACGCGGAGCGCCTCTGCGCGGGTGCGACGACGTCGCGGGGACCGATCGGCTGCTACGAAGCGGCGGACGACGCGACGACGCTCTCCAACGTTCAGCTGGTCGAGCTGTGCCGTTGCGCCGTCGACGCGAGCCCGGTCGTGTGTTTCGAGCGCGCGCGCGAGACCACGGACCTGCTCGACGGCGAGGCGATCGATCGCTGCCGCGCGATCCACGTCCGAAAGCTCCGCGAGGACTGCACGCCGGTCCGCAGGTAGTCGATCGTGACTGGCCCCACCCACCTCGGCCGTGACGGCTGGCTCGACACGCTCAAGCGTGTGAAGGACGAGATCCGCGATGATCACCTCACGATCGTCGCGGCGGGCGTCGCCTTCTACGCGTTCCTCGCGTTGATCCCTCTGCTCTCCGCCGTGATCTCCACGTGGGGCCTCTTCGCGGACCCGCGCACGCTGTCGTCACAGCTGTCGCTCTTGCGCGGCATCCTCCCGGACGACGCGTTCGCGCTCGTCGCCGATCAGATGACGCGCATCCTCGAGACTTCCGAAGGCGCACTCGGCGGTGGGCTCGCGTTCTCGATCCTGTTGTCGATCTGGAGCGCCAAGAAGGGGATGCAGGCGATCGTCACCGCGACCAACCTCGCCTACGACAAGACGGAGCGCCGCGGCTTCTTCGAACTCACGGTGCTCACGCTGGCGCTCACGTTCGGTGCGGTCATCATGACGGTGTTGATGTGCGGCGTGATCGTCGCGCTCCCCGAGATCTTGTTGGCGTTCGGCATCGACCCGGATACCCACTTCCTGATCACGCTCGCGCGATGGCCCTTCGTTGGCGCGATGGTCGTCGGCGCTCTCGCGATGCTCTACCGGCTGAGCCCGAACCGACGCTCGAAGTGGCGCTGGGTCTTCCCGGGCGCCGTGCTCGCGACGATCGGTTGGCTGGCGGCCTCCGCCGCCTTCTCGTTCTTCATCGCGAACTTCGGCAACTTCAACGAGACGTACGGAGCGCTCGGCGCCGTCGTCGTCCTCATGATGTGGTTCTACATCAGCGCGTTCGTGGTGTTGCTCGGCGCGGAGCTGAACTCCGAGGCAGAGGCGCACCCGAAGATCCAAGCCGCGCGGGAGACGAAGCGCGGCGAGGAGCTGAGGGCGTCCTGAGTCGGCTACGACCGCGAGACCTCGACGTAGGTGCCTTCGAAGACGTCGTTGGGGACGACGTAGACCTCACCGCCGGGGTTCTGCACGAGCCACGACGTCTCGTCCCCGGTCGCGCCGTCGACCTCGAGGTGGTCCCTGGTCTTGGTATCGACGCTGAACGCGTGGCCGGGTTGGTACGCGCGCACGGTCGCGTGCTTCACGTACTGGTTGGGCGCGCCGCTCTCGCAAGGTTCGTACGTCTTCTCGAACTCTTCGCCGTCCACGCCATGGAGGTTCGTCTCCGGCTGCCCGTCGTCGTCGAGCGGGACCAGGAGCCACGCGCCCGCCCGGAGCTCCAGGGCTCCGCGGTCCTTGTGAATCGTCACGGCGTCGGCCGAGCGGAACGCCAGGACGCGTGACGTCTTGCGGTACGTCTTGGCGCGCTGCGGCTCGAACTCGATCTCCGTCATGCCTCGGCGCCTCGTATCACACCGCGGCGATCGTCGACGACGCCATCCACGCGGGCGCCGATGGCGGTCACTCGGTAGGCTCCCTGGTCGCGGACGAATCGCGTCGCGCTCACGTGGGCGATCGTCCGCGTGCGCCAGAGCGTGCGGATGATCCGCGGCGTCGTGAGGAGGGCGGCCGTGAAGATCCAGTACCCGTGACCCACGATCGCGATGCGCTCCGCGTCCTGGGCCGCGAGGCGCGCGAACACGCGGCGAATGCGCCCGCTCAATTCGGCGGCGGCTTCGCCGTCCCTTCGCCGTGAGACGCGGCGATCGAAGACGAACGCGGTCGCGAGGACTCCGCTCACGACCGCGTGGCGCCGGTCCTCGAAGGACGTTCGGAGCAGCGAGTGGCGACCGGGATTCACTTCATCGAGGTCCGCGTCTTCGATCGGCGCGGGCAACCCCGTCGCCGCAGCGATGGCGGCGGCCGTCTCTTTGGAGCGCCGGAGCGAGCTGCAGAAGACGAGCTCGGGCGCGAAGCGTGTCGTCGCGCGCGCGGCCCGGGCCGCTTGCTCGCGACCGCGCGCGGAGAGGGGGTAGTCGGCGCGCCCCGAGGCGTCGCGCGTGACGCGCCCCCGGAACGCGGCGTCTTGGTTCTCCGCTTCGCCGTGACGGAGGAACAGCAGCTCCTGACGGCGCATTCGCTTCGATATAGCGCGGTGCGCACCGCTTGGGGAACGCACACGACCGCGCGCGGCGATTCGCCTCGTCCGCGCGCTCGCGCACGCGCTCTCCGCGGAGCCCGCTCGGCGCGCCCCCTGGAGCGGCCTTTGCAAACCACCATCCCATGACCGGACACGCTGCCCTGTGTGTCGCGGCGCTCGTCGCTGCGGCGGACGCCGACACCCCCGAACCCCGCGTGACCACCGAAGCGCCGCGCGACGCGCTCGAGTGGCGCCCCGAGTGGCGTCGATTCGATTGGGGCGATGGCGCGGCGACGCTCGCGTTGGGGGCCACCGCGATCGGCTTTCGCTCCGCGCCCCTCGACACGCAGCCCAACGTCACGTCCGGCTTCCTGATGGACGATCCGATCCGCGACGCGGTCGGGCTCGAGGATCCGAACGCCTTCCTCGCGTGGAAGGCCGCGGGCGACTGGCCGTACCGCGTGGCGATGGGTTGGTCGATGGTCGACGTGGTCACCGCGGGGGCCGTGCATGGCAACTGGGACACGGCGATGGAGATGATGTTGATCGACCTCGAGGCGTTCGCGATCAGCGGCGCCGTCATCTGGACGAGTCAGTTCTTCGTGCGCCGAGAACGACCGCTGACCCGGCACTGCGACGCGGGCATTCCGATCGCCGACGAGCTGTCCTGCGACGAGCCCGGTTCGAACCGCTCCTTCATCGGCGGCCACACGGCGCTCACCACGACCGCGGCCGCGCTGACCTGCCTGCACCACGAGAAGCTCCCGCTGTGGGGCGGCGGCCTCGCCGACGACGCCGTCTGCGCCACGTGGATCGCCGCAGCCGGCACCGTCTTCGTGTCCCGAACGGTCACCGAGAAGCACTACTTCACGGACAACCTCCTCGGCGCGACGCTCGGCGTCTTCGCGGGCTACGTCGTCCCGAAGGCCCTGCACTACGGCTTCGGCACCCCCGACGGCGACGAAGACGATGCGGAAGAGATCGCGTTCGACGGGACGCCGCGCCTCCTCGGCCCGTCGTTCGCCCCCACGGCGAATGGCGAGGGCTTCTCGATCGGGTTGGTCGGCGCGATGTGAGTCGGTGGTTTCAGGCGTCTTTCTTCTTCTCGTCGATGAGCGCCGCCTGCCACCGGGTGTGTTCGCCGCCGAGGAGGAGATCGATCTCATCACCGAACTTCACGAGGCCCTCGCGGGATGGGTTGCGCCGGAGCTCGTCGAGCCCGATTCGCGCTTGACCGAGCGCGCGGTGCGTCGCTTCGAAGAGCTCCGCCTGTTGTTGAGGCCCCGACACGGACTCGAACGTCGCGATCGCCGCGAGCCAAACGGGGACGAGGCCGCCGATGATCGCGGGGATCTCGTAGTCCCCCCACTTCACCTCGGAGGAGATCGCCAGGGATGTCGCTGCGCCGACCGCCGTGAGTAGGACGACGGCGCGCCCGGTCCACTTCGCCGTCGCGGAGAGGGTACCGGACTTCGTCTCGTAGTAGGTCCGCTGTTTCTCGACCAGCCACCGGCGCATGTACTCCAGGCGCAACAATCGAAGGCGAACGGAGTCCTCGGCTCCGTCTCCCGAGTCGGCACCGAGGATCGCGCGGAAGGTGGCGCGTCGGTCGCCCTCGCTCTCGGCGCGGTACTTCAGCCAGAACGATCGAGGCTTGAAGACGGCGAGGAGCGCGCCGGTGACGACGGCCGTGAGTACGGCCGCGCTCTGTAACGAGAGCGCGATGGTCTGGAGCGGCTCGACCACCGCGCCGTCATGACTCGACACCAACAGGAGCGCGGCCGCGGTCGGAGCGAGCGCGGTAGAGAAGATCGCGATCGACCGCCACCATAGGTAGCGGGCCTTGTGGTGCTCAGCCTTCTTCGACGACTCCTTCGAAGCCGCCCTCGGGACAGTGACCGCCTCCAGGTCGAGGACGCGGCGGAACGTATCGACGCTCGGGTCCGAGTCCGGCCAGTCCTTCGGGTCGTCGTGTTCGTCGACCAGCGCTCTCGCCCAGTCGATGTCCGCGGCGGATGCTTCGTTCGCCACGGCGCTACGTCGTCGGACTCGGCGAGGGGACGAGCGCGTCCAACGCGTCCTTTGCGCGTTGGACGATCGGCGGGTCCATCGGCTGGATTCGTCCGCCGGCGGTCGTGGTGTTCCACCACTCGGTGTAGCGCTTCAAGTGCCGCACGGTGGAATAGAACGCGAACGTCTCGGGCCCGACCAGAGCCTTCATCTCGCGCGCCCAACCGGGGGCGTCCTTCGCGTTCACCAAGCCCGTAGGGGAGAGGATCGCGAGCTCCAGGAGACTCGCCGCCGCCCAGCCCCGCGTCTCGGGCGCGTTGGTCGGTGCCCAGTCGAGAGACGCCGACCACGACGCGACCTGGAAGAGCCGATCGGCTTCTTCGTCGTTCGCTCCTTCGAGGAGCCTCCTCAGACAGAGGAACTGGATGACCACCCAATGGTTGCCGACTTGCCGCTCCGCCGCTTCGCGATAGTCGTGCATCGCGGACTTCATGAGGCCGTGTTGTTCCTCGCGGATCTTCGTCGCGTGGCCCGTGTCCGAGACGTTCTCTGCGACCCTCTCGAGGAGGTGCGCGTGCATCCGGCTCACCGCGCCGCGCTTACCGATGAACTCACACCAGTCACGATCGTTCCTCCCGCGGACGTTGGCGGGGAGAGTCTCACGCCACGTCTCGAGGTACTTCGTGATCGCCGTCGTCGCTTTGTCGACGTGGTGGAGATCGAACGTGACCTCCTCGGCTTTGTCGGGATCCCGCGGCATCGCGCGGTCGAAGGCGCTCTCGATCAGCCGCTCGACCATTTTGATGCGGTGCGCGCGGAGCTGCGCCTCGAAGTCCGGGGGGAATGATCCGTAGGCGACAATCGAGGCCCAGTCGTGGCTCTCGGGGTCGCGCTGAAAGAGCTCTTGCCGGAGGCGGAGGAGCATCGCGCGCGGGTCGTCGCCTTGGATGACGGAGCGATACACGATGCGCGCGAGCGTCGCGGAGCCGCGGTAGGTCAGCGGGAGCTGCGACGCGATGACCCATGGGACCCCGGCCTGTTGGAGATCGAACGCGAGGCTCGACCCCGGCGCGACGACACTCCCCTGGTTGCCGCCGTCGCAGCTCGCGAGGACGACCATCGTCGGCCACTCACACTGAGGACCGCAGAGGAGGACCTGCGAGAGCTCCTGCGCCGAGGTGGGTGAGGCTCGGTTCGTCGTCCCGTGCGCGCGGAGCGCGATCCCCCAGCGCTCGTCGTCCCCGCCGATCGTGCATCCGTGCGTGAGGATGTGGATGTGCGTGTAGGGCTGATCTCCCGAATCCTCGATCGCGCGCCGGATGTCGTCGAGCGACGCGTTCTTCAGCACTGTGACGACCGCGTCGACCGAGAGCGGTCGATTGTTCTCGTAACCTCCGTCGACCCACGGCTGGATCGCCTCGCCGATCGCGGTGGCGTGCGCCAGGAGCGGAGGCTCGGCGTAGCCCTCGAGGTCCGCCGAACACAGCAGGATCCTCGGGCGACGATTCCAACGCAGCGGGCGCTGGCCGGCGTCGCGCGTCTCGCGCGTAAGGACGGTTGGCGTCCGCGACTGAAGGAGCAACTCACCCGTGGGCCGGAATCCGGGCGGCGTCGAAGTGAACTCGAAGGGGACGAGCGAGAGCTCGCTCCCACCGAGCACGAGGCGCAGGTGGATTCGGTCCGCCTGTCGACTCGCCTCCGCGTAGCGCGTCTGGAATCCCTCCATCTGCGAGAGGAGCGCCGCGATGGAGTCTCCGACGCGGCGTACGGCACCTCGCCGCAAGTCGTTCGGGACCGCTTGGGAGCCCCGGCCCACCGTGTAGCGGAGCGCCGAGATGTCGTCGAGCAACTCATGGTGGTCGAAACCGAAACGGATGGTGTCCGCGTTCACGCCGTCGCAGAGCGCGATGTAATTCGTCAGCCGCGACAAGAGTTGACCGTGGCGTTCGCCGGGGCGAACCAACTCGAGGAGGATGGGACTGAAGTCTTTCATGACTTCGCTCCTCCCACAGCGGCCCACGTCGCGCCGTCGACGAGGGTGGGCTCGTCACCCTTGAACTCACAGAGCGCGGCCTCCACTCCGGTCTCGGTCGCGCGGACGACCGCGACCGTGGGCTCGCGACGGATCAGGTCGACCGTCTCGCCGCCGCGGTCGAACGAGATCGCGTCGAGGGCCTCGAGCTTCGGGGAGGGCAGCGCTGCCCAGATCCGATCGAAGTTCGCGCCCTCCAGCATCCATTTCTCGAGGCGGATGAGTCGCGCCCAAGTGCCGGTGTTGAGGTAGACGCCGTGTTTGCGCGCCATCTGACGCCGAAGGTGCGTGTGCCCGGCGATGACGACGTCGATCACCGATGAGACGTGCTCCTCGACGGCGTCGAAGACGTCATCGGGGCCGTCGATCTTCCACGTCTCGTCGCTCCCCACCCAGTCGAGCAGCGCGCTCCGGAGCGCTTCCTTTCGGTCCTCGAGGCGGACGGTGTAGCCGACGAAGCGGGCCAGGTTCTTGATCCCCGTCCAGAGGCCGAGGGTCCCCTCGTCCGCGAGATCCTCCGGCGCTTCCCCTTTCTCCACGTTCTTCATGGCGGCATCCATGATCGAACCCTCGGACTCCTGCTCGAGGAGCGCCTTGAAGTTCTCGCCCGGCGTCCACGACCAGTTCATCGCATCGGGCGCGGGCTCCGGCGCTTCCTCACCGAGGACACGCGCGACGCGCCACTCACCCACGGAGAACTTACGCGCGAGCGAGCCGAGCCCGGTGCCCATCCGTTTCACTACCTCGGGGTCGAGCGCGATCAGCACGCTGAACACGGTCTCGATCTCCGGCTTCAGGAGATCGACGAACGGGTACTCCTTCTTGATGGCGTTCATCACCTTGATGACCATGTGGGTCCCCGCGTTCGGAGGATCCTCGGCGAGGGGAGAGGTCTTTCGGTGGGTGCCGGCGCGCACGAGTCGCGCGGTGGACTCGGGCGAGAGCGCGTTCCACTTGTCGTATTCGTTCCCGTGGAGGCAGAGCACGTCGGCCTCGTGCGTCGCCGAGGCGACACGGCAGGGGTAGCCGGCGCCCAGTACGTCGAACGTGACGCGTCCGCGTGCGGGCTGCCCGCTCGCGCCGATCTTCTCGAGGATCAACTCACGCACGTTGTGATACGCGAGTTCCACGTCGTGATTTCCGCCGGAGATGATGAGTTCGTGATTCGCCGCCGCGACGAACTCGGCGAGCCCCTTCGTGATGGGGTTGAAGTCTTCGTGATCGAGGACCCGCTCGACGAGCCGTTCGGCCTCAT